>SCTU01000140.1 GCA_004297315.1 Dehalococcoidia bacterium
TGATCCACGTCATCCTCGGCAAGGCCTCGTTCTCGCAGGACCAGCTCCTGGACAACCTCCGGGCGATGATCGGCGAGATCAACCGGAACCGCCCCGCCGGCGCGAAGGGCGAGCTGATCCGCACCGCCTCCATCGCCTCGACAATGGGCCCCGGCGTGCGCCTCGACACCGCGGACCTGAAGACCCCGGTCGGCGCCAACAACTAACAGCTTCGAAGGACATGCCAACAGGGGCGGCCTTACGGTCGCCCCTGTTGGCTGGCATCCACGCTGCTTGCCGTCCGCGAGGCCCCAAGGCGAAGCGCCTGCCTCGATCGCAATCTCGTGTCTAGCAGTTTCCGCAGCAGTGCTTGTCGCAGCAACAGCCTTCACACCGAATCACGGCCCACCTCCTTCCCGATGTTGCCCAACGTGATCAGGTTGCGCGGTGGTTCACCGGATCCCAGTTGCCCCGAGAGATGGGCGAGGCGTTGGTCGAGGAAGCGCAGTTCCTCCATGCGGCGGCGCACCTCGATCCGCTTTTCCGCGATCGCCGCCGTCAGTTCGTCCGAGACTTCGTCGCAGCGACCCGCGGCACACAGGGTCGCCAATTCTGCTGCCTGCTCCAGTGGGAGGTCGAGTTGCCGCAGGCCAAGCAGTAGCCGAAGGCGCTGAGCGTCCGCCTCGGTGTACTCGCGATAGCCGTTGTCATTGCGTGCCGGGCCCGGGATCAGCCCGCACCGCTCGTAGAAGCGGATCGAATGAGACGTTGTCCCCAGTTGCCGGGCGAGGGCCGTAATGTTCATAAGCGGAAGGTAGGGGTTAGAGCGGCTCGAAGGTCAACCCAGTCGATCCACCTGCGACCGAATCAGGTGGGCTCCCCGCGGCACTTCCTCAGCAGTGCGGGTTTCGCAAGTGCGCTCCCGCTATCCAGACGCGAGGATCGCCGCCGGTTGACCTCAGCGTCGCCCGCCCGCATGATCGGTCGACTGGCCCCGCGAGCGGCGTGGGGCGACCGCCACAGACTTCGGGTCCCGACAGGGATAACGGCGCCGCAAACCGGCCCACCCGTCCAGGCGAGGAATTCCGCACCTCCACCGGCCTCGGCCGGTGCGCGATGCGCCCTCTCGTCTGGCCCTCGAGTCCAGGCGGTGGAGGGCGCAAGTCATGTCCGGGAGGTCCCGGCCGGACTGGCGCCAGATGGAGGAGCGCGTGCCTACACCCCGTAAGGTGGGTCAGGTCGCCGAACTCACGGACGTGGTCTCGCGCGCGGAGATCGCCATCTCGACGTCGTACGCCGGGATGACGATGGCCAAGCAGACGGAATTGCGCACGACCCTGCGCAAAGCCGGCGCCGAGATGCACGTCGTGAAGAACACCCTGCTCCGCATCGCTGCGGACCGGGCCGGCCGTCCTGAATTCGCCCAGTTGACCGAGGGCCCGACCGCGATGGTCGTCGGCTTCTCGGACATGGTCGGCGTCGCCAAGGCGCTGTCCGAATTCGTCCGCGCCAACGAGGCGACGACGAAGATCGCCATCCGCAAGGCGGTCGTCGAAGGCCGCCTGGTGGACGCGGCATACGTGCGTGACCTCGCCACCGTGCCCTCTCGCGAGGAACTGGTGGCCCGGATCGCGGGCAACGTCATCGGCAAGGTGGCGGAGTTCAACAACCTGGTACTCGCGACGCAGCGCAAGTTCGCCGGCCTCATCGAGGCGCGGGCGAAGCAGCTGGAGGAGGCCGCGGCCTAGCGCCGCGACGGGACCTCGGGTCGAGTCACAACGCAAGCAGCGCCGTCCGACGTGGCGGCTGAGGAGGACTGAGATGGCGAAGGTCGAAGAGGTGATGGAAGTCCTGAAGGGCATGACCCTGCTGGAACTCCGGGACCTGAACAAGGCGATCGAGGACGAGTTCGGCGTGACCGCCGCCGCGCCGGTGGCCATGATGGCCGCCCCGGGCGCCGGTGGTGGCGGTGCCGCGGCTGCCGAGGAGGAGAAGGACTCGTTCGACCTCGTCCTGACCGACTTCGGCGCGAACAAGATCAACGTGATCAAGGTCGTCCGCGAACTCACCGCCCTGGGCCTCAAGGAGGCGAAGGACCTGGTGGAGGCGGCGCCGAAGACCGTCAAGGAGGCCATGCCCAAGGCAGAGGCCAACGACGCGAAGAAGAAGCTGGAAGAGGCCGGCGCGAAGGTCGAGCTCAAGTAGCCCGTCCGACGCTCCCGCACGCCGCGTAACCTTCGAGGTGCGCGCAGGCTGCATTCTCGCGAAGCGCCGGCTGTGATGGCCGGCGCTTCGCCGTCTCGTCGGTCGCTGCCGCGCAGCGCAGGAAGGTCGTCGTGATGGCCGGGTCACCGCTGGAGGAGGGCACGGCCCTCACCCTGGACTGGAGCAAGCTCGAACAGGTCGCGGCCGTCGGCGGCGTCGTCCCGTGCGCCGTGCAGGACGTGGACAGCGGCGAGGTGATCCTCGTCGCGTACGTGAACCAGCAGGCGCTGCGCGTGGCGGTCGAGACGCGCTCCGCGGTCTTCTGGAGCACCTCCCGCAACGAGTTGTGGGAGAAGGGGAAGACCTCCGGTGAGACGTTCGACCTGCTGGAGGTGCGCGTGAACTGCGAGCAGAACTCGCTGCTCTACCGCGTCCGCCCGCGGCGCGGCGGGATCTGCCACACGAAGAACGCCGCCGGCGAGGCGCGGAACTGCTACTACCGCCGCCTGGATTTCGCCACGGGCGCGCTGGAGCACCTCGACCCGTAGACTCCGCGCGGCTCCGAGATTCGAGGCCGCCCGCGCTGCCGCGCGAAGGCCCCTCGGTGATAGCCTCTAGCGATGCATTGCTACGCGTGTGATGAGCAGGCGACGCAGGAGTGCGCCCGGTGCGGCGCGCTGTACTGCGACAACCACGGCGACGCCCTGTGCGCCCGCTGCATGGACCCCGCGTCCGCTGTGCCCTCCTACCGAGTGTTCCGGGGCTCCCTGGCGGCGCTCTTGATCGGCTCCGTCGCGGCCGTCTGGCTCCTGGTCCTGCCTCCGGCGCGGGCCGACCAGGACGGGCCGCCGTCGTCGATCGCCAACCTCGTCCAGACGGGGACGCCGAGGCCGTCCGCGACCGCCTCCGTGACACCGACGGAGTCAGCACCGTCGCCGAGCGCGACACCCACGCGGACGCCCTCGCCGGCGCCGACGGCGACGCCGTCCCCCACACCAACACCTGCGCCGACCGTCGCGCCCGGGGCGGCGACCACCTACACGGTGCAGGCGGGGGACAACCTCGCCACCATCGCCCAGCGCTTCACACTCCCCGGCGGGAACCCGCAGGCCGTGGCGGACGCGATCGCGAAGGCGAACAACATCGAGGACCCGCGGTTCATCCAGGTCGGCCAGAAACTCACCATCCCCGCGCGGTAGGGTCCGGGTCATGGCCCGACCACAGCGCTCGAAGGTGCTGCGCTACGCTTCGTCCAACCGGAGGGGGAGCGGATGGACCCGGACGTACTCGAAATGCACGCAGCACACCGGCGTGCCCTGCTCCTGCGCGGGCTGGTCTATATCCCGTCGGCACTGATCGCGACTGTCCTCTTCTTCTATGCGCTGACGGCGCTGCCGCAGTCGGTGATCATGGTCGTCATCGTCGGCATCTTCACCGTGCCGCTGGACATGGAGGCGGTCGCCGTCATCCGCGACCTTCCCGCACAGCCCGTTGTCACCGAGGGCCGGATCGAGCGCAAGTGGGACAAGGCGCGCTTCGCCTTCTTCGGGCGCGTCCACTACTTGATCGTGGAGAAGAAGCTATTCGAGGTCGGCGCGCTCGCCGCGATGGAGCTCCAACTGGGCGACCGCGTCCGCGTCGAGCACTGGCCGCATTCGCATGTCCTCGTCTCGATCGCGCGGGTCGCCTCCGAACCGTCGCGATAGCGGTGCCACCTGCCCCTTTGAACTAACCACGCCGCGGAGCACCCTCGCGCGCATGACGTTGATTGAGTCCGCCGCACCCGCGAGCCCACCCCAGGCCTCGGCCTACCGGATCGCCGAGATGCCGGAAGCGGAGCGGCCGCGCGAGCGGCTGCTGCGACTCGGGCCAGGCGCACTGAAGACTGACGAACTGCTGGCAATCCTGCTCCGCACCGGTACCGCGCGCGACGACGTCCTTGCCGTCGCGCAGAGGATGCTGGCCGAGCGGGGTGGGCTGCGAGGCCTCGCGGGCAGCGACCTCGCGACGCTGGCCGAGATGCACGGGCTCGGCCCGGCGAAGGCGACGACGATCGCGGCCGCGTTCGAACTCGGACGGCGCGCGGCGCTCGAAACCGGCGGGGTGCAGGTCGCGGTGACCTCGCCGGTCGAGATCGTGCGGCTGCTCCAGCCGGAGATGGAACTGCTGCAGCAAGAAGAGTTGCGGCTGCTGATCCTGGACACCAAGCATCACGTGCTCGCCTCACCGATGCTCTACCGCGGCACGGTGGCCGCCGCCCCGGGGCGCGTGGCCGAGGTCTTCCGCGAGGCGGTGCGCCGCGGCGCGGCGAAGGTCGCGGTGGTGCACAACCATCCGAGCGGCGACCCCGCCCCAAGCCGGGACGACATCGCGTTCACACGCGAGTTGGTGGAGGCGGGACGGCTGATGGACGTCGAGGTTATCGACCACGTCGTGATCGGCCAGGGGCCGGGGCGCTGGGTATCGCTGCGGGAGCGCCGGCTGGGCTTCGAGTAGGGGCTTCGAGTAACCCTCGCGAGGCGGGCCTGTTACCATCGCGCCAGGCGGTCACGTCAGGCGGGGTGAGAGGCAGCCCGGTGAACTGGGTCGATCTGGTGATCGTCGCGATCATCGCGTGGAGCGCGTTCCGCGCCTTCCGCACCGGTCTGATCCGCGAACTCACCGCGCTTGTTGCGGTGATCGCCGGGATCTTCCTCGCCGGCGCACTGAGCGACGACCTGGCCGCGAACCTCGATTTCCTCGTGGAGGACCAGCAGACGCGGAACCTGGCGGCGTTCGTCGCGATCTTCGCGGGCACGCTGATCGTGGGGCAGGTGCTCTCCGCGGTCATGTCCGATGTGGCGGGGTTACTGCTGCTCGGGCCGCTGGACCACATCGCCGGGGCGATCTTCGGGCTCGTGCAGGGCGTCCTGATCGTGCAGGTGCTGCTGATCGCCGTCGCCGTGTTCCCCGCCGCGGTCTCAGTCTCGCGCGCCGCGGACGATTCCCGGCTCGCGCAGTTCTTCATGGACTCGCTGCCCTCGGTCGACCGGCTGCTGCCGCAGCGATTCCGGGACGCCGCCGGACAATTGGACCGCTGGCGTGAACTGACGAGCCACCTGCAGCCGATCCCGACGCAGGAGCAAATCCTGCCTGGTGTCCCGAAGGGGCAGGCGACCCCCACGGCGCAACCGCGATGACCGCCAGCGCAGGCCCGCTCTTGAGCGACGGGCCTGCGCGGAGGGCCGGCAGCAGCCTCCAGGTGCCCCCACTACGGGGCGATCCTCGATCCGGTACACTCGCAACCACGTCACTTCGCGCGGGTGCGCCTGCCGGGCGTGCCGGTACGCGGCCAGACGTCCGAGCCACGGACGGGGCAGCCGCGGGGACTGGGGAGACGGTGGCGATCCAGCGCCGCGCCCTGGTGCTGAACCAAAATTACGAGCCGCTGAACGTGTGCTCGGTGCGGCGTGCGTTTGTCCTCGTCCTGCACGGCAAGGCCGACGTCCTGACGGAGGGCGATGAGCCGCTGGTGGGCGCGCAGGACTCCCTCTATGTGACACCGAGCGTGATCCGCCTGCGCCACTTCGTCCGGCGGCCTCACCCGCGCCCTCGCCTGACCCGCCGCGAGGTCTTCCAGCGCGACCAGGAGCGGTGCCAGTACTGCGGTCGCCGCGGGGGCGACCTCACCCTGGACCACGTACTGCCGAAGCACCGCGGCGGCCCGCACGTCTGGGAGAACCTCGTGACGGCCTGCCGGGAGTGCAACCACCGGAAGGGCGGCCGGACCCCTCAGGAGGCCCGCATGGAACTCCTGAAGGCGCCGTCGCGGCCGTCTACGCATCCCGCCGTGCTGTTCGCGCCGTATCTGGAGCGTTACCGGGAATGGGCGCAGTTCGTCCTTGGCTGGGGAAAGTCACCCGTGCCGCTGGCGATCGACGGCGCGGACGCCGCTTCGTAGGGCGCTAGGCCGAGGGCACTCCGCCGGGCCGGTCGCGCTCCACCACCCACCGCTCCCACGCCGCCCGCGTCTTCTTGCGGGCAGCCTCGAACCCCTTGCGGTCGCCGAAATAGCCGAGGATCGCGGGGAAGACTCGCATGCCGACGAGCAGCAGCGGGGCGTAGACCGCAGTGCCGAGGATCAGGCTGTCCTTCACGACTGGGATGCCGAGCACGGCGGCCAGCGGCAGCACCATCGCGATCAGCACGCCCACGTAGGCGAAGCCATTCACCCACCGGCCCTCCGTCTGGCGCTGCACACGCAGCGCGGCGGCGATCGGCGCGGGGACGACCGTGACCGGACGGCGCCGCGCGGTCGGCTCGCCGCAGTGGGGGCAGGTCACCGTCTCCCGGCTGATCGGCGTGAAGCAGTTGCCGCAGAACGTCCCGCGTTCCGGCGCCTCACCGCGCGACACCGCCACGAGGTGGGCCTCCAGGCGAGGCGAGAAGAGCGGGCAGCCGTCGTCCGGGCGGTAGCGCTCCTCGGGTGTCGGCTCGTCCGGACGGCGCGTCATGCGGCAACCGCGCCATCGAGGGACTGCGCGAGGGCCTCGAGCACCGTGGCGATCTGCGGCCGGTAGGCGGCGGCGCGGCCGGAGGTGGACGGGATCACCCAGACGGCGGCGCCGGCGAGTTCCACCGGTTGCCGGCCCCAGCCGTTGCGCGGGCGCACGCCGGGAAACAGCGCGTCGAACTGGCGGCCGCCGGTGAAGCAGACGGCGCGCGGCCGCGCGCCTGCCAGGCGCGCGCGAAACGCCTCCACGGAGGCGCGCACCTCGGACGGTGTCACCTTCGTCGAGTCCGTCTCGACGCGTTTTACGACATCGGTGAAGCCGATGCGACGCGGCACAGCCGCCGCCAGCGAGGCGTCATCGGTCGGGCCGACCGGGCGCGAGACGAGCGACGAAGCGGAAAGCAGGCGCCAGAAGGCGTTGCCGGGGTTCGCGTAGTAGTGCCCCAGCCGCGCCGAGGTCTCTCCGGGGTTGATCCCGACGAACACCACGTCAAGGCCGGGCCTCAGGAGGTCGGGCAGCGTCGTGAGCGTCTCGTTCGTGGCCACGTCGCTACTTCTGGACGTAGGAGAAGGACTCGTCGCCGAGCGTGACGCCGAGGGCGAGCGTCCCCATGGTGACGAGCAGGAGGATGAGGGAGAAAAGGAAGGACTGCGAGCGCGCGGTCTCGAGGGCGGGCCGCTGCGTCTCGTCGCCGGCGATGACGGCGTCCGACAGGCGCGCGATCCGGCGGCCGAACACGAAGACGTGGACGGTGATGAGCACGAGGATGGTCGCGAAGCCTCCCATCTTTGCCGTGAAGATGGTCCCGAAGCGATATGCCTGCGGGTTCTCGCGGATGTGCTCCGGGACGATCGAGAAGTACTGGTACAGCCCCGTGACCAGCAGCACCACGAGCGCGATCACCGTGAGGCGCCCGAAGCGACCGGTGACGACCTTTACGACGGAACGCCGGACCTCCTCGTTGCCCAGCATCCAGGTGGCCGGCGTGACCGCGTAGAACATCAGCACCTGCGGCCCGAAGAGGATCGAGGCGGCGATGACGTGGATGATCAGCGAGGTCGTCTGCATACCGTCTCCGTCCGGCGCTTAGGTGAGCGACGCACCGAAAATGTCGCGCGTCACGATCGCCTGGTCGCGTTCCGGCCCCACCGAGATCATGTCGACCGGAGCGCCGACGATCTGCTCGATGCGGCGGACGTACTGGCGCGCCTCGATCGGTAGGTCGCCCAGCGACCGCGCCTGGGTCACGTCCGCTTGCCAGCCGGGCAGGTCCTCGTAGACCGGCTGTGCGCGCTCCATCGCCGCGAGGGTTGGCGGCAGCGCCATCACGCGCTCGCCATCGACCTCGTATGCGACGCAGATCTTGATCCGCTCGGCGTGCGAGAGCGTGTCGAGGCGCGTCAGTGCTACCGATGTCACCCCGTTGAGCCGTGACGTGTAGCGCGCGAGTACGCCGTCGAACCAACCGATGCGCCGCGCGCGGCCTGTTGTCGCGCCGTACTCCGCGGTGCCGGCGACGCCACCGCCGCCCTCGCGGATCTCGTCGGCCTCCGCGCCGAACATCTCGGTCGGCATCGGGCCGTTGCCGACGCGCGTCTGGTACGACTTGTAGACGCCCACCACGCGCTGGATCGCAGTGGGGCCCAGGCCGATGCCGATCGCGCCGCCCGCCGCGACCGACGCGGGCACGCTCGAGGTCACGAACGGGTACGTCCCCGTGTCGAGGTCGAGCAGCGAGCCCTGCGCACCCTCGAGCAGGATCATCTCGCCGCGCGCGTCGGCCTCCTGCACGTACGTCATCGTGTCCGCGACGAACGGACGCAGCCGTTGGCCGTACTCGAGGTACTCGCGGTAGATCGCGTCAAACTCGAGCGGCGGCAAGCCATAGAGCGAGGTGAGGACGCGGTTCTTGTAGGCCAGCGCCCCGCGCAGCTTCTCCGCGAAGACTTCGCGGTCCAGCAGGTCCGCCACGCGGATGCCGATGCGGGAGACCTTGTCGTGGAAGGCGGGGCCGGTGCCCGTGCCGGTCGTGCCGATCGCGGCGTTGCCGCGCAGCGCCTCGTCCGCGCGGTCGATGATCGGGTGCCAAGGCATGATGATGTGCGCGCCCTGGCTCACCATCAGCCGGGCGACGCTGACGCCACGCTCGGTCAGCATCGCGATCTCTTCGAGCAGTTTCGCGGGGTCCACCACGCAGCCGTGGCCGATGATCGCGGCCTTGTCGCCGCGGAAGATGCCCGCGGGGACCAGGTGAAGCGCGAACTTTCCCTGGTCGTTCATGATCGTGTGCCCGGCGTTGTTCCCCGCCGAGTACCGCGCGATCACGGAGCAGTACCGTGAGTGGAAGTCGACGACGCGGCCCTTGCCCTCGTCGCCCCACTGGCCGCCAATCACCACCACGACGGGCATGAGGTCTCCCGGAACACCCGGCACGAGCGGTACGTTAGACGCACCGGGCAGACGGTTTGCAAGGGCACCACGGGGGTATCCCGACGGATGCTATCACCCGGCCCCCGCAGGAGGCACCCGATGCGCATGACCGAAACGAGGCGCGGCGGGCGCGTGCTCATCGCCGCCGCCGTCCTCGCGCTGGTGGCGCTGGCGTGTGACCGCGGCGCGCGGCCGCCCTCGAACCCGCTCGACGAGTCGCGGGACACGGCCACGGCGGCGCCGGCGCCGGCCGGGCCCGTCGTCTTCCCGCCCGCCCCAGGGACGGCGGCACCCTCAGGCACAAGTCCAGCCACCGCCATCCCAAACGAGGCCACCGCGGCGGCACGCGAGAAGGCAGCCGGGCGTGCGATTGACGTGATCGCGGGCTGGCTGGGCGTCCCGAAGACTGACTTCGCAGTCGAGCGGGTCGAGGTCGTCGCCTGGCCGGACGCTTGCCTCGGAGTCGCGCGGCCGGACGTGGCGTGCGCGCAGGTCATCACGCCGGGCGAACGCGTCATGCTGACGCATCGCTCCGGCGAGACCTACGAGGTCCACCTTGGCCCGCGCGAGGCCGCGGCCTGGCAGCCGCGCTATGCGGCGGTCCGCACGCTCGCGAGCGTCGATGCGTCATCGGGGCTCGTCACGCTGGAGCCACTCCGTGGCAGCGACGAAATGGGGGCCGGGCAGCGGCTCGTGCCCGGTTCCGTGCTGGGCGGGCCGTCGAAAGACTTCAAGGCAGGCGACCGCGTCGAGATCGCTGTCGCTCCGTGGCCCGAACGGAACATGCCCTACGGCGCCGTCGTCTGGCTGATCCGCGCCCAGTAGTCGAGGATGGCCCCGACTAGCGGAGTTGCTCGCGCCGCTCGACCGCGTCGGCGAGTGCGACAAGGGCACGGGCGCGGCGCACCGTGCGGCGGTCGACGAGCCGGTCCGTCGTCGGCGCCTCGATCACCTCGCCGGCGACGACGCCGGTCCACGCGCCGGCAGAGCGCACCCGCTCCCACTCGGCCAGCATGGCACGCGCGATCGCGACCTCAGTCGGGTCGGGCGCGAACAGCGCGTTCATGCCGCGTGCTGAGGTTTCATCGTGCAGCGCCACGCCTGCCGCGCCGAAGTCGTGCGCCTTTGCCGGGAGTGCGGCCCACTCCGGGCGGTGCGCGTCCAGTTCGATCACCCAGGGGAGGCGCGCGGTGTCCGCGTGGACCGCAACGTCTGCCATCGCGTGGTCGTAGAGCACGCTCGCCCGCTCGCCCAGGCGCAGGTCGACGCGCAAGCCCTCGGCGCTCAGCGCGACGGCCGCGTGCCGGTCGACGGCGTCGAGGATCCGCGGCAGCGCGGCGAGGCCCTCGGCAGAGTCGATTTCCGGGATCAGGCGGATGCCGCCGGGCGTGAGGCCCAGGCGCATCTCGCGCTTGCGGATCTGGACGTCGGCGTCGCGCGCGTCCTGTGGCACCTCGACGCCGGTGAGCACCACCGCCGTAAGCCACGCGCCCGCCATGACGTCGAGGTCGGCCTCCATTTCGTGTGACCTTGTGTCTGCGACGCGCGCGAAGACCGGCCGGCCGGCCTTCGCGATCGCCCTCGCGTGCTTCGCCGCCAGCGCGCGTGCTTCCTCGCGCTTACCGACGATGGCAGGCCGTGCGAGGTCGATGACGACGGCGTCCGCCGCCGACCGCGCGGCCGCGGCCAGCGCCGGGCCATCGAGGGCGGAGACCACGAGCAGGCTGCGCAGCGCGAGCATCCAGACTCCCGTCCGAGCAAGGCGATCCTAGAGCGTGAGGTCTTCCCCGAGCGCTGCGCCGGCCTCGACGTCCCGCAGGAAGTCGAGCACGGCCTGGTTCCACTCGCGCGGGCGCTGGCCGGAGGTGCCGTGGCCGCAGCCCTCAAGGTAGACGGCCCGCCTTCGTGGAAGTGCGTCTGCGATGCCGTGGAAACCGCGCAGGATCATGTCGTCGAGCAGGCCAACGATCAGCAGGGCCGGTACACGGAGCGTCCGCAGCGCCTGTGTGAGGTCAGGGCGTTCGCGCATCGCGCGCATGCAGCCCTCCATGCCGGGGTCGCCCGCCCACTCCTCGAAACCGCGGGTGAGCCGCGGCGGGCTGTCGGAGCCGCGCGTCGTCGAGTCGCTCACGATCAACGCGTGGGTATCGTCCGGGTGGTCGACGGCGTACTGCGTCACGATCTGTCCGCCGAACGACATCCCGCCCACGACCGCGCCGTCCGCGGCGTCGAGCGCTTCGAGGAGCCCGCGCAGGTCCGCCGCCAGCGCCGGCATGGTGTACGAGTCGACTTCCGCGGGCGCCGAGGAACCACCGTGGCCGCGCGCGTCCCAGCAGATCAGCCGGTGCTGCTGTGACAGTACGTGCATTTGCGGAAACCACATCTCAAGACTGACGCCGAAGCCGTGCGCGAGCACCAGCGGCCGTCCGTCGCGCGGACCGCGCTCGTCGTAGCGGATGCGGATGCCTGAAGGCAGGTCTACGTGCGGCATCGGTCCTCCCGCGCCGGAGTCTAGCCGCCGGCCAGCCTGCGCGGCTCAGGCGTCTCGCCGGACGGCGCGCGGGAGGGCGTCACGCAGCACCTCGATCGCCTCGGCAAGGCGGGCCGCGTCGCCGCTGCTCGTGTGCTTCTCCACCTTCTGGAGCGCGAGCACGACGAGCAACTGGTACGTCTCCGCCTCGCGCACTTCGCGCATCACGCGACGCGGCTCGTAGGCCTCGAGGAGCGCCGCAAGCGGGTCCCAGCCGCGGTGGGCGGCGTGGTAGTAGGCGAACGAGGCGAGGTCGAAGGCCACGGGGACGACGGCGGCATCGCCGAGATCCAGCACAGCGGCGAGGCGGCCGTCGCGCACGAGCAGGTGCTCGCGGTAGAGGTCCGTGTGGCAGACCCCCACCTGAGCGCTTGCCTCGGTGTAGCGAAGCAGCGGCTCCCGCAGGTCGCCGAGCGCACCCGCCAGGTCGGGGGCGTGCCGCACCACGGGGTGCGCGAGCAGCGGCCGCCCATCGAACGGCCAGAGCCTAGCCCAGCGCGAGAGCAGCCCGTCAGCCGGGGTACTCGCACGCCCGCGGATCACGTCGGCGCGGTCTTCGAGGGCGCCCCAGCCTTCAAACGGCAACGCATGCAGGAGCGCCAGCAGCCGGCCGAGGTCGCGCACCACCTGCGGATGTCGCGTGGCATCGAGCGGCTCGCCCGACGCGAGCGCAAGCACCTGCCACGACCAGCGGCCGCCCAGCGGGTCGCGCTCGGCGCTTGCGGAGCAGGCGACCGACTCGGGGACGGGGGCGGCAGGGTCGATGGCCCGAAGGGCGCGGTGGATCGCATGACGCGCCGCCAGATTCGCGGGATCGGCGCGATGAGGGGCGCCCCGGCCCTCGGGCGGGATCTCCACCAGGACGGCCAGATCGCGCCGTCCGGCCTCGACGGCCCAGGCGACGCAGGTGACGCCACGCCCCAGCGGGCGCACCTCGCCGGGGGCCTCGCCAGTCGCCTCACGGACGACTCGCGCGATGGCCGCCGCGTCCGGCATCAGCCCCAGTCCGCCACCCGGCATGGTGCTTCCTCATCATGCTCGCACCCGACGCTTGCGTCGGGCACTAGAGTACGGGCGCGGCGTAGCAGACCCGAGAGTCGCTCGGTGCCGCGGTCGCGTGCGCAGGGGGTCCTGATGGCTTCAGCAGAAGAATTGCGTCAGCAACTGGCCGCCAACCGAGCCGCATTCCGGCAGGTGGTGAGCGTCCTTGGAGGCAAGTGGGAGCAGGCGCCCGCCGAAGAGTGGACGCCGCGGCGCATCGCGGAGCACGCGATCAGCGCGGAGGTGATGTTCGCCACGCGTTGCTTCGAAGCGATGCAGTCGAAGCCCACGGACTGGGAGCGCCTTCCCCTCGAGACGCCGGAGGCCGCGCTGGCACGCCTGGAACAGGCAGCCACAGTCGCCGACCGCGCCTATCGGTACGTCGAGGACCGCGACCTACTGAAGCCCGGGAACCCGGCCGGGGATTACCCCAAGACGGTGGAAGGGATCATGCTCAACGCCATCAACCACCTGGCTGAGCATGCGGCGACGCTGAAAGAGCGCGTCTAGTCCCGAAACCGGCAGGCCTACGGGCGCGGCCGCCAGATCCAGGAGACGGCGACGAAACCGGGGCCGAGGCGCGTCGCCGCGTGGCGCGTGACAGCATCGACACTCACCTCCACGGCCTGCAGCCGGCGTTCCGCCCAGAGCGCGAGCGCTGACGCGGCCGGGGCGGCTGAGGCGTGGACGACGGCGACGCGCAGGACGCCTCGATCCTGGGTGGCCTCGCGGCTCACCGTGGACGTGAACAGGTCTCGCAGCATGCCAAGCGCGGCGTCACGCTGCGGGCGCGGGGCGATCACGATCCGAGGGCCATCCCAGCGCGCGACCCCGCGCGGCGGCGCGACCAGGCCAGAGGTCGAGTTGGGATTCGCCATCTCCGGGTGGTCGATCACACCCAGCATCCCAACGCCGACGACGGCCGCCCGCCCTGCCTCCAGCGCGGCATCGAGTTCCGCGCCCCGCGCTGCGGCCTCGGCGGCGACGATGGCGGGCCAGCCGGCCTTGAGCAGGAGGGCCCCGGTCGCTAGGTGCGCGAACCGCTGTCCGCTGGCCTCGACGGCGGCGCGGGCGAGGTCCGCGGCCCCCGGAGGCCCCCCGTGGCCGTCGTCGACCGAGACGTAGAGCACGTCCGCCCCCGCCTCGGCGGCTTCCCGGCTCGCCTCGACGACTGGGGCAGGTTCAGCCGGAAACGAATCCAGGGAGAGGCGCGAAACGCTCTCAAACGTAAGCATCCGAGGCGGGTCGGCGGGCGCGAGGCGGATCGGGAGCCCGGCGAGGAGCGCCGCCGGCACGCTGGCCGCCGCGTCCAGGACGACGGTGACAGATTTGGCGACGGCCACGTGGCTCCTCGGCCGCGACAGGCTCACGTGGCGTCTAGCGACGGGCCTGTGTTAGCGTGTTGACCGTATCGAGGACTCCGCGACGTCCGTCGCAGGTCCTCGGACGGCGGTTCCCCCAGCGGACTGACCGGCGTGGCTGCCCAGGCTCAGATCGAGCGAGCGCGACCTCTCCGCCTGTCCCATCGGGACGCCCGGCTCGGCTGCCGGGCACACCGCGAGTGTAGAAGACGACGAGACATAGAGTCAGACACGGGATCAAAACGCCGCATGCAGACCCTCGAACGCAAGACCGAGATCATCTCCGAGTACCGCACGCACGGCACGGACACCGGCTCGCCGGAAGTCCAGGTCGCGCTGCTCACGGACCGGATCACGACCCTCACGCAGCACCTGCGCGAGAACAAGCACGACTTCTCCACCCGCCGCGGGTTGCTGAAGCTGGTCGGCCAGCGCCGCCGCCAGCTCCGCTACCTGAGCAAGGTGGACGTTGACCGCTACCACAAACTCATCCAGTCGCTCGGGTTGCGCCGGTAGGGCAGCTCTGGAGCACGGCCGGGCGCCCGCTGCCCGGCCGAGGCAGTTGGCCATGCTTCGTACGCGTCCCATCGAGTCCATGACGTCCGGGATCCCCGGGCGCCTTCGACGCACCCACGCGGGTGCGTCATTTCGTGTGGTGACCCCACACCGCTAACACGCATCGAAAAACCGCCGGACGTCCAAGGTGGACGCGGCGATGTCGTATGAAGACGACGAGAGAGATAGAGGCACCATGACCACAGAGACCACCGGCGCGCAGACGCGCGTCTTCACACGCGAGATCGAGGGCGTGACCTTCGAGATCGGCGCGGGCCGCCTGGCCCAGAACGCCGCCGGCTCCGTGACCATCCGCTACGGCGACACCGTCCTGCTTGTGACGGTGTGCGAGGGCGACCCCCGTCCCGGCATCGACTTCTTCCCCCTGACAGTCGACTTCGAAGAGCGCATGTACGCCATCGGTAAGGTCCCGGGCTCGTTCTTCCGCCGCGAGGGCCGTCCGGGGACGGACGCCACGCTGGCCGCACGCATGACCGACCGCCCGATCCGCCCGCTGTTCCCGAAGGGCTTCAAGCGCGAGGTGCAGATCTCGTGCCTGCTGATCGCCTCCGACCGGCAGAACCCCGCGGAGCCGCTGGCCACCGTCGGCGCGTCGGCCGCCATCGGCATGTCGGTGCTGCCGTTCGAGCAGCCCGTCTCCTCGGTCGCCGTCGGCCGTGTGAACGGCCGATTGAAGGCGTTCCCGACCTACGAGGAGCAGGAGCAGTCCGACCTCGAACTGACCGTGGCCGCGACGGACGACTCGATCGTCATGCTCGAAGTAGGCGCGAAGGAGGTCTCCGAGGCCGACCTGATCGCCGCCATCGAGTACGGCGAGAAGGTCTGCCGTGAACTGAACGCGCTCCAGCGTGAGGTGATCGCCGCCCTGGGCAAGCCCAAGATGGAGTGGGTCGCCCCGAACGCGGAGGCCGAACTCGCGCTGCGCGACCGTGTGAAGAAGATCCTCGCCGGTCGCGAAGAGGAGCTGATGGGCGCCCTCAAGGGCGAGGGCTTCCGCGGCATCGACGAGATCGGCAAGCAGGTCACGGAGCAGATCAGCAAGGAAGACGGCACGCCGGCGAACGGCGGCCAGGTCCGCGCGGCTGCCGAGTACGTGCTGAAGCAGACGCTCCGCAAGCGCATCCTCGACCAGGGACTGCGAGCCGACAACCGCAAGGCGGACGAGATCCGCAAACTGACTGCCGAGGTCGGCGTGCTCCCGCGGGTGCACGGCTCCGGCCTCTTCCAGCGCGGCGAGACGCAGGTGCTGACCGTGGCCACGCTGGGCGCACTCCGTGACCGGGCGAAACTCGACAACATCGCCCCGGTCGAGTGGAAGATGTTCATGCACCACTACAACTTCCCGTCCTTCTCGGTCGGGGAGGCGCGCCCGTTGCGCGGGCCAGGACGGCGCGAGATCGGCCACGGCATGCTCGCCGAGAAGGCGATCGAGCCGGTGCTGCCGCCGTTCCACGAGTTCCCCTACACGATCCGCCTCGTCTCGGACGTGCTCTCCTCCAACGGCTCCACGTCGCAGGCCTCGGTCTGCGGCTCCACGCTGGCGCTGATGGACGCGGGCGTGCCGATCGCGGCGCCGGTCGCCGGCATCGCGATGGGCCTCATCACCAGCGAGGACGAGAGCAAGTACGTCCTGCTCACGGACATCGCCGGCGTGGAGGACGCGCTCGGCGACATGGACTTCAAGGTCGCCGGCACGCACGAGGGCGTCACGGCGGTGCAGCTGGACATCAAGCTCGGCCACCTGCCGCCGAACTTCCTCCAGGAGGTGTTCGAGGCGGCGCGCGTCGCCCGGATGAAGATCCTCGAGGTCATGCTCGCGGCGATCCCGGAGCCGCGTGCCGAGGTGGGCGAGTTCGCCCCGAAGATCACGATCGTCAAGATCGACCCGTCGAAGATCGGCGCCGTGATTGGGCCGGGCGGCCGCGTCATCAACGGCATCATCGCCGCCACCGGCGCCTCCATCGACATCGAGGAGGACGGCTCGGTCTTCGTCGGCGGCTCGGACATCAACGGGGTGCGCGCCGCGATCCGGCAGATCGAGGGCCTGACCCGCGAACTGCAGATCGGCGACGTCTTCGAGGGCCCCGTCTCGCGGATCATGTCGTTCGGCGCCTTCGTGGAGATCCTCCCGGGCAAGGACGGCATGGTGCACATCTCGGAACTCTCCGACGAGCGTGTAGACCGCGTCGAGGACGTCGTCCAGGTCGGCGACCACGTCAAGGTGAAGGTGATGGAGATCGACAACCTCGGCCGCATCAACCTCACGATGCGTGGCGTGGACGACGAGGGCTCAGTCGGCCTCTCCGACGACGACGCGAGCCGCAGCGGCGAGCCGCGCGTGATCTCACGTGGCGGCGGTGGTGGCGGTGGCCGGGGCGGCCCGCGCGGCGGTGGTGGCGGTGGCCGTGGTGGCGACCGCGGCCCGCGTCGTGACGACCGAGGCGGCCCGCCCCGTGGTGGTGGCGGCGACCGTGGCCCGCGCCCCGAGCGCCCCTCGGGTGGCGACCGGCCCGCCGGTGACCGCCCGTCCGGCGGTGGCGACCGGCCCGCTGGCGGCAGCGGCGGTGGCCGTCGCTGGT
>SCTU01000321.1 GCA_004297315.1 Dehalococcoidia bacterium
TCTTCCGATCCCCTTCGTTGATGATGTTGCGAAGACGAATCTCGCGGAGATCCTCCGGCAGCACGGCCTCGCCGACGTGAAGAGCATCTAGGCGGCGCGCGATGGCGATGAAGCTGCACTTCGAGCCAGACCTGGACTTCCAGCAGGACGCGATCAGCGCGGTCGTGGACCTCTTCCGTGGCCAGGAGTCCGCGCAGTCAGAGTTCACCGTCTCTCGCACCTTCGGCGCCGGGCAGATGGGGCTCCTCGACGCGGATGGCATCGGCCACGGCAACCGCCTGCTTCTGCTGCCAGAGGACGTGCTGTCGAACCTCCGAGACGTGCAGCTTCGCAACGGTCTCCGGCCCGCGGATGCGCTGAACGGCATGGACTTCACCGTGGAGATGGAGACCGGCACCGGGAAGACGTACGTCTACCTCCGCACGATCTTCAAGCTGCACCAGGAGTACGGGTTCACCAAGTTCGTCATCGTCGTCCCCTCGGTCGCCATCAAAGAGGGGACGTTCAAGACGCTGCAGATCACGGCCGACCATCTGCGGGCGCTTCACGCCAACGTCCCGTTCTCGCAGGGGAACAACTACTTCCTCTATGACTCGGCCCGCCTCAATCAGGTCCGCAACTTCGCAACCGACAACGGGCTCCAGGTGATGGTGGTCACCGTCGGCGCGATCAACAAGAAGGACGTGAACAACCTCTACAAGGAGAGCGAGAAGACCGGGGATGAGCGCCCGATCGACCTGATTCGCGCCACGAACCCGATCGTGATCGTGGATGAACCGCAGAGCGTGGACGGCGGTCTGACCGGCAAAGGGCGCGAAGCACTCGACGCGATGAACCCCCTCTGCACGCTCCGCTACTCGGCGACACACGTCGACAAGCACCACATGGTCTACCGCCTCGACGCGGTGGATGCCTACGAGCGGCAGCTCGTCAAGCAGATCGAGGTTGCCTCGGCCACCGTCGAAGACGCGCACAATCGCCCGTATGTACGGTTCATCAGCGCCGCCACTCGACGCGGTGCGGTCTCCGCTCGGATCGAGTTGGATGTAGCGAATGCCGCTGGCGCCGTCCGGCGGCAGGAGGTCACGGTCTCAGACGGAGACAACCTCGAAGAGACGACGCGTCGTGCGTTGTACCAGGACATTCTGATTGGCGAGATTCGGTCGGCGAAGAACGACCAATTCCTCGAATTGCGCGTGCCGGGCGAGAGCCGCTACCTCCAACCGGGTGAGTCCTGGGGTGACGTAGACCCGCTGGGCATCGAGAGACAGATGATCCGCCGCACCATCAAGGAGCACCTCGACAAGGAGAAGCGGCTCAGGCCTCAACGCATCAAGGTGCTGACGCTGTTCTTCATTCCAAGCGTCGATCTGTATCGCCAGTACGACGAGGACAACCACGAGGTCAGAGGGATCTACCAAGAGATCTTCGAGGAAGAGTACGAGCGGTTCCGGGCGCACCCTGACTACCGCACGCTCTTCGAGGAAGTCGACCTCCAGCATCCCGCCGCGGAAGTCCACGACGGCTACTTCTCGATCGATAGGAGGGTGCACACGCCCTTCGAAGACATCGAGCTCAAGAAGAGCGCGACGAAGGAAGCAGTGGCGGAGAGTTCGTACAACCTGATCATGCGCGACAAGGAACGGCTGCTGAGTTTCGAGACGCCGTTGAAGTTCATCTTCTCCCACTCGGCGCTCCGCGAAGGCTGGGACAACCCCAACGTCTTCCAGATCTGCGCCCTGCGCGAAATGAACACCGAACGTGGCAGACGCCAGACCATCGGTCGCGGGCTCCGCATCTGCGTGAACCAGGATGGTGAACGCGTGCGGGGCTTCGACGTGAACACACTGACCGTGATCGCCACCGAGCGATACGAGGAGTTCGCCGCCAACCTCCAGAAGGAGATCGAAGAGGACACCGGCATCCGGTTCGGCATCGTAGAGCAGCAGGAGTTCTCGAACGTCGCGGTCGTCGATGCAGACGGCCA
>SCTU01000141.1 GCA_004297315.1 Dehalococcoidia bacterium
GAAGACCACCGAGAACTCGTACATGTTCGTGACCGGTGCGCGTCCCGCCGCGATGGTCCGGGCCACGACCCAAGCCACGAACAAAACGAACGCGATCGACGTCATCAGCGTGCCGTATCGCCCACCGGGGGTCCCCACCGCGATCGCGATCGCGCCGTCGTCACCGCCACCCGGGGCTGTCGCCGCGCGGCGGACCGGCACGAGCCTCGCGAGTGCGAGCCTGACGAGCGCCAGCCCCAACGGCGCGAGGTAGCCGAGGATCCCGAGACCCAGCGCGAGCGTGCCGCTGACGAACAGCAGGTAGACCAGTTCGTCCATTACGGCGCCCGCCCGGAGACGTCCGCGCTGCGGTTCGGCCCTTCGCCCGCCTCGCGCACGAGGTCGCCGAATTCGCGCTCGAAGGGCAACCCGCGTTCTTTCGCGGTCGCCAGCATCACCGTGGTCGCCTCACCCGTGTCCGTGAGGCGCACCCATACCCGCCGCCGGGGGAAGTAGAGAGCGGCGATCGAGCCCAGCACGACCATCGCCGCGCCCGCCCACACCAGCGGCACTGCCGGGTCTTTCACCACCGAGATGACGGCGAACGTTGAGGCCTCGGCGTACGTGAACTGCAGCCCATTGAGGACCTGCGGCACCCCCCGCGTGACATCCTGAAGGCCGACCAGTTCCTCGCCCCCCACGGGGAACAACTCCAGCCTCACCTCCTCCGGCGCCACAAGGCCGTTGCTGAAGGTGGCGGCGGAGCCGATGACGAATACTTCTAGCCCGAGCGAGCTGAGCGGGAACGTGCCCGCAAAGCGGTCAGCGATGTTCCCCCGCAACGCCACCGGGCCCTCGTACAGCATCGACCCGGCGGCGTCGCGCACCTGCATGACCACGGCGGGGCCGTAACTCGACTGGTGGACGCGGAGACCGCGCGCCACGAGCGGCTCGTTGACGCGCACCATCCCCCGCGCGACTTCGCGCCCCTGATCGAGCAGCACCACCTCGCTGCGGTAGTCCTTCGGGATGCCTTTGCCGCCCGGGTAGAATTCGGACTCGAACGAGACGACCTCGACGTCCAGCCCGGTGCCGTGGCCAATTGGCCGTGTCGTGCCCACCGGCATGATGAACTGCGACTCAATGAAGCCCCGCCCCGCCGCCGCGATCCCGAGGATCACGATGAGCACGCCCGCATGCGACACGAGCGAGCCGAGCGGTCCGTAGCGGTGCTTGATGCCCGCCAGGTGCACCTGACTGGCGTCACGCGCAACGACCCAGCGATAGCGCCGCCGGCCGAGTATGCCCTGGACGCGGCGGGTCGCTTCCTCCAGCGTCTCGCTGACTGTGGCCTCGCCTCGCAGCGGTGCGAGGTCGAACAGCGAGTCGGCCATCCGCGCCGGCGGCATACGGCGCACCACGCGCCAGACGTGGTCGACCCGCGTGACCGTGCCGACGAGGACATTCGCGGAGAGCAGGAGCAGCAAGACCCGAAACCAGATGGCGCTGAAGACGTTGAACGCGCCCAGCGCGGCCAGCAGGTCGGTCCAGGGGCCGAAGCCGCCTCGTTGCATCTCCACCCAGATCGCGAACCGCTGCGGGCTCTCCTGAGCGGGTGGCGGCGCCTGTGGCAGCAGCGCACCGACCAGCGCAGCCGCCGCGAGCAGCAACAGCAGCACGATCGCCAGCCGGATCGAGGTCAGCGCATCCCACGCCGCATCCACCCACCGCAACAACCCGCTGGACGCACGGCGCTGCGCGCGCGGCTCGTCGCCCTCGAACTCGTCGAGGCCGGACGCAGCCACAGGCATCGGGGCCGAGGCAGCAAGCGCTGCCGGACGGGCGATGCGGTTTACTTGCATGAGCTCATCGCTGTACCGCAACTGTCGTAGATCCAGGTACCGCTGGCCCGCCACTGGTCGATGCTGGTCAGGCCACCGCTGTACGGGCGGTTGATGTACGGCGCGCCGTCACCGGTGAAGCCCAGCAGGTGGTCCCGGTAATAGCCGTGGGGAATCGCGACGTGACAGTCCATGCAGACGATCTCCGCGTCGGCATTGGCCTTGTTGCGCCCGCCCACCATGATCCCGTGGAGGTTCCCTTTGCCGTTCACGCCGTCATAGAAACCCGTGGCGGCCGTGGTAGACCCTCGACTGTAGGTCGTCCAGGCGTGGCAGTTGAAGCACAGGTGGTTGCTCGTCCCGGCCTGGCCTGTGGTGCGGTCCCACTGCCCGCGCAGGATGAACGGGTTCGTCGAGCCGTGCGGGCCGGCGGGGTCGGTCGGAGTGACGCCCGGCGTCGTCTCTGACCGATGGCAGTCCGAGCACACCATGCGCCCAGTGGGTGTGAACCCGCCGATCAGCGAAGATGCGTACGACGAGCCGTTCGACTTCAGGAACGGGTTCTTCCCCACGTCCTCCACCGGGTGGTAGGCGTTGTTCAGGGTGTTGAACTCTTTGGCCTGGTCCGTCTCCACGAACCCGCCACTGGGCGAGGTCGGCGGGGACGTGCCGTACGCCCACGATGAGTGGCACTTGAAGCACAACTGGTACTGCATCGTGATCGGATAGGTGGTCGCAAACGTCGGCGCCGTCCAGGCGGCCGTGTTGGTCACGGCGATGCCCCACACGCTCTGCTGCGGTCCAAACGTGTAGTTGCTGCCGATCGTGTGCGGAGACCCCGGTGATGTCGACCCGGACCACGACCCGGCCACGCCTGCTCCGGCCAGGTGGGGGTTGTGGCAGTCGGCGCACTCGATGTGCCGGTTCGCGCCCGTAAACGACGCGGGGTTGCGTGTGCGCGGTTCGTTGTTGCTGTGGATGCCCGCCGTCGCCGTCAGCGGCATCTTGTAGGTCTTGGCGAACTGCGACATCACGTTCGGCGCCGCGCTGCCGTCGTGGCAGGTGTAGCAGACGTTCTCCTCGGGCCACGTCTTGTAGAGGACGCGCGGGGCGGGGCTCGTGTGGACGCGGTGGCACCTCGCGCAGGCCGCCGTCTCCACCGTGTACGTGGCGTGCGAGTTGTGCGCAGGCGGCGTCATCGCCGGCAACGCCGGCCACCCGGATGTGCTCGGCGTCACCGGGGCAGACGCCGCCGAGGGCGCGCTCGTCCCGATCGCGTTCGTCGCCGTCACCGTGAACGTATAGGCCGTGCCGTTGGTCAGGCCCGTCACGCTCGCGCTGTTGCTCGCTCCGTCGACCGAGGTGTTGAATCCGCCCGGGCTAGATGTGGCGGTATAACTCGTGATCGCGCTGCCGCCGTTGTTCACGGGTGCGGTCCATGTCACCAGCACATAGCCATTCCCCCCCGTACCGCTGACGGCGGTCGGCGGGTCCGGCACCGCACCAGGGATGACCGCGTTCGAGGCCGCCGAGGCGGGGCCTGTGCCGATCGAGTTCGTGGCGGTCACCGTGAAGGTGTACGAGGTCGCGTTGGTGAGCCCCGTGACCGTCGCACTGAACGTGCTCCCGTTGACCGTCGCGGTGAATGCGCCGGGGCTGGACGTCACCGTGTAGCCGGTGATCACGCTGCCGCCGTCGGAGGCGGGCGCCGTCCAGGTGACCGTCGCCTGCCCGTTCCCTGCGGTGGCAGCCACGGTCTGAGGCGCCCCCGGCACGGTGGCCCCGCCCGCGCTCGGCGTCACGGAGTTCGAGGCCGCGGAAGCCGGGCCCGTACCGATCGCGTTCGTCGCGGTCACCGTAAACGTATACGCCGTGCCATTGGTGAGCCCCGTCACCGTTGCCGTCAGCGTGCTCCCGCCGACTGCGGCCGTGCCCCCGCCGGGGCTCGCCGTGACGGTATAGCCGAGGATCGCGCTGCCGCCGTCCGAGGCCGGCGCCACCCACGTCACGGTCGCTTGCGTGTTTCCGGCCGTGGCGACGACGCTTGTGGGCGCGCCCGGGGCCGTGGGCGCCGCACTCGGCGTAACGCTGTTGGAGGGCGCGGAAGCGACGCTCGTCGCGGCGGCATTCGAGGCGGTGACGGTGAACGTATACGCCGTGCCGTTCGTCAGGCCCGTGACCGTCGCGGTCAGCGTGCTCCCGCCGACCGTGGCGGTCAGCCCGCCGGGACTGGACGTCACGGTGTACCCCGTGATCGCGCTGCCGCCGTTCGAGGCGGGCGCGACCCACGTGACTGTGGCCTGCGCGTTCCCTGCCGTCGCGCTGACGGATGTCGGCGGCCCGGGCGCCGTCGCCGGCGTCACGCTGTTGGACGCCGCAGATGCCGGCCCGGTGCCGATCGCATTCGTCGCGGTCACGGTGAACGTGTACGCCGTGCCGTTCGTCAGGCCCGTCACGGTCGCGGTCAGGGTGCTGCCCCCCACGGTCGCGGTCTGCCCGCCCGGACTCGCCGTCACGGTGTAGCCCGTGATCGCGCTGCCACCGTTCGAGGCCGGCGCCACCCATGTGACCGACGCCTGCCCCGACCCCGGCGTCGCCACCACGGAAGTCGGCGCATCGGGGGTCGAGGTGATCTGGGCCACCACGTTCGATGCCGCCGTGCTGGCGTCGAACCCAAGGGTAGCGGTAGGACCATTGCTATCGGGCTGCACTTGGAAGCGCACGCCGAACCGTTGCCCGCCTGTCAGCGTGTTGGCCGCAAGGGTGTAGTTCCAACTGATCAGGCCGTACGCAGTGGTCACGTCCATGCGCGTTGTGAAACCGGTCGTCGCGAGGGTCGTTGCTGTACCGTCCGTGCCGATCCGCAAGATCACGGCGCGTAGATACATGCGCGTGCTAGTCGAGGCTTTGACGTAGGCGTTGAATGTCCAAGCCCCGCCGATCGCCCACGTCGCGCCCGTCGGGACTGCGTCCGACACGAAAGTCTGCACACCAGCGCCGTCGGCGAAGGTATAGACAAGGTTCTTGTCCGCCAGCACCGCCGTTGCGGTGGCGATCGTCCCGGTCACAGCGGAGGTATTCATCGTGTTGTAGGTCGTGCTGCCGACGGTCACGTCGGTGGCGTGCAGATTCTGTGTCGACGCCGCGGCTTGCGCGCGGCGGTCACTCGAGACGAGGAGACCGACGAGGAGCGCGAGGCCCGTGACCGCCGCGCCTAGTGCAACG
>SCTU01000142.1 GCA_004297315.1 Dehalococcoidia bacterium
GCAAAGATGAAGCCGTAGGTCGGGATCGCAAACACCGTGCCCGACTCGCGTACGCCTCGGAGGTTCCCCAGCGTTAGCAGCACGAGCGCGGTCAGGGCGATGTGCACGCGGAAATCGGCGAGGGCCGGCAACGCCGATATCACGGCCAGCGAGCCCGCCGAGATGCTCACCGCCACGGTCAGGATGTAGTCCGTCAGCAGCGCGGCCGCCGCGATCAGGCCGGCCCACGGGCCGATGTTCTCGCTGGAGACGGAATAGGCGCCGCCGCCTTTCGGATACGCGCGCACCGTCTGCATGTAAGACATCGTCACCATCCCGAGCAGGACGGCGATTGCGATCGCGATCGGCAGTCCGAGGCTGAGGGCGGTGGCACCCGCCGTCACGAGCACGAGCAGGATTTCTTCCGTCGCGTATGCCGATGAGGACAGCGCGTCCGAGGCGAAGATGGCGAGCGCGCGAACCTTGTTCAGCCGCTCGCCCGACTCGCGCTCAGTGGAAAGGGGGGGCCCGAAGATGGCGGCCCGCACGCGTCGCGCCCACTCGCCGCCCTGGGTCGTCGGACGGTCGGCAGCCTCGGTCGCGACGAGGTGCCCGTCGTCAGCCGGCCGGAGCGCCCGGCCGATCCGGACACGGCGCGACCCGAGGCGGCTGCCGGGGATGACGCGGCCAGCACGGAAGCTTGGGCGGGGGCTCGGAGTCTCGTCCCCTACGGAGGGGTCGCCATCGTTGGCAGCCGGCATGGCACCTCCGCGCCACGACGGCGCATCGGGAGATCAGACTGCGCCCGCGCCCAGACTGCAAGCGCCGGCCGTCCGCGCGACCGCCATCTGGTCCGTCACCGGCAGACCGCCACAAACGGCGTGCTGGCAGCGATGCTGACGGGGAATGCCGCGTTTACGAACGCCGGCGCGCCCACGAGGTACCCCACGAGCGTTGCTGACGTTACCAGCCAGATCGATGATGCCGTGCACCCGCGCGTCGCCAGGCCGGCAATTACACCGTCCGGCGATCCGGCTCCGCTGGTCTGGAGCAACGCGAGGCCGGACACCGGCACGCTGCCGGTGATCCCGACCACGGCCGCGGTCGGAGAGACGACCGGGACGACTGGCGTGACGCTCACCCCGCTGTCGTCGACGGAACCGAAGGCGAGCGCCCAGTAGTACGTGAACGTGCTGCCGGGGCGCACGACAAGGGCGATGCCGACGACCAGGGGGTCGGTCGCCAGGTTGTTCACCCGGTGCGGCGGGGAGTCCATCCAACCCTGCACAACCTGACGGCCGGTGCTCTGCCCGGCGGCGATGTTCTCCCGGATCGACGATTCCGCCGTGTAACCGAAGGACGAGAACCGCGCCCGGATGTCGCGGCCCAGCGAGTCGGTGTGCGAGAGGCTGGTCGGCGTCGAGTTGCCGACCATGTCGTTCGCCATCCACTCGGACGCCGCCTGGAGCGTCGGCGACACGCGCAACGCGTTGAGCCCTCGGCTGGTGCGTTCGAGGTTCAGTTGGTCGAGGGCCGCCTGCTCCTCCGGGTCCAGCGTCACCGCCGCCGCCGCGTGCTCCGGCAACAGGACGAGGGCGAAGCCGGCCAGCGCGAAGACCGCGATCCCCACCCACAGCAAGCCCTTGACGGCCCGGTTCAGAGTTCGCATGTTCCCCTCGCTCGCAGACACGCTATCCCGCGGTGGAGCGTCCACCGTGCGATCGCCTCAGGACACCGGGATCGGCGAGTAATAGCATCGCACAGACACGGAAAGGCCGGCCCATGATGCTCCCGCCGTCAGCACGCCCGGGCAGGCTCCGCCTCGGCGGGATGCGTATCGGGGTCGTCGCGGACACACACGCGCAGGGCGACGGCTGGGACTCACCGCCGGAGTTGCTCCACGCGCTACGCGGCGTGGACCTGATCCTCCACTGCGGCGACCTTGACGAGCTCGGCGTGCTCGACCACCTCGAGACCGTCGCGCCGGTGCTCGCCGTGCGCGGCTACCCGGACCCGCGTGAGGACGGCGACCGGCTCGCGGACACCCTGCGGGTGGTCGAGGTCGAGGGCGTGAGGATCGGCATGGTGCACGATCCACGCTGGCCACTCCCAATGACCTTCACCCATACCCTCGGCTTTCCGCCGGGGCCGATCCAGGACCATTTGCGCCCGCGCTTCGGCACGGAGGTCGACGTGGTCTGCTTCGGCGACACGCACGACGAGTACATCGGCTGGTACCAGGGCGTGCTCTTCCTCAATCCCGGCAGCCCCAGCCGTCCGGGGATGCGCCATCGCGCCGACGACGTTGGCACCTTCGCGACGCTCGACATCCACCAGGGCGTCGTGGCTGCCGAACTGCACAAACTGCGCCGAGGCCAGCACCTCGAGTAGCGGTGTCGGGCGCGGCTTCCTCGTGCCCCCGCCCGCACCTAGAGTTGGCGCATGACCATGAACGAGGGCATCCTCGCCTCCACGACTTTCTTCCACCGCGACGGCGCTTCCTACCTCCCCACCACCGGCACACGCGGCCCCTGGGACCCGAACTCCCTGCATGGCCGAGTCGTGGCCGGGCTGCTGATGCATGAGGTGGAACGACGGCACCTCGACCCGGCGTTCCAAGTCTCGCGCGTCACTGTGGACATGTTCCGCGTCGCCCCGATGCGTCCGGTGACCGTCGTGACGAGTGTCGTACGCGACGGTAACCGCATCCGCGTGGCGGACGCGTCCCTGCGGCTGGAGGACGGCCTCGAAGTCGCGCGGGCAAGCGTCGTGATGCTGCGCCGCGCGCCGGCGCCGCCGGGCCAGGTGTGGGCGCCGCCCGAATGGGACGCGCCTCACCCCGACGACCTCCCAGCGCCGCCGCCTCCCCCCAGTCAGTTCGGTCCGCCGATGTGGGAGACGAGGGCGATCACGGGGCGGCTGGGCTTCAGCGAGGGTGAGCCGCCCGTCCAGAAGCGGGTGTGGGTCCGCGACACCATCGACTTCGTCGAGGACGAGCCTCCGAGTCCGCTGGTGCGTGCCGCGATGATGTCCGACTTCGCGAACCCGTTCGCCAACGCCGGCACGCACGGGCTGAACTACGTGAACGCGGATGCCTCGCTCTACCTCCATCGCAATCCGGTGGGAGAATGGATCGGCCTGGAGGTCGCCGCCCACCACGCCTCCGAGGGGATCGCCATCGGGGAGTGTGTGCTCTACGACCTCGATGGGGCGTTCGGGCGATCGACTGTCTGCGGTGTGGCGAACCAGCGGCGTCCATAGCCGCTACGCTGCGCGCACGCCGCCTCGCCAGCGGAGGCCGGAGGGCGACTGTGCCGCGGACTGCAGCCCCGCGCGTGACGACCACCTACGACCGGACGCTCGTCTGTGCGGACGGCACGATCGCATACCGCCTCGTCCGCAGCAGCCGTCGTCGACGCACCATCGAGATCACCATCGAGCCCGAAGGTGTCCGCGTTGCCGCGCCGATGCGCACGCCCGACCGCGAGATCGAGGCGGCGGTCCGCGAGCGCGAGGCTTGGATCCGTCACCACCTGGCCGCCCCGCGAGTCGCGCCGCGCGTCGCGACCTACGAAGACGGCGAGCCGCTCACCTTCCTCGGCAGGCCAACACCGCTGCTGGTCCACGAGCGACCGGGCCGCGCCCGCGCTGCGCTCGACTTCTTCAACCTCCGCGTCTCGGTGCCGCCGCGGCTCGACCCGCAACGACGTCGGGCCGCCATCGGCAGCGCCGTCATCGCGTGGTACCGCGAGCGCGCCGACGAGGTGATTCCGCTTCGCGTCGAAGGTTGGGCGAAGGTGATGGGCTGCCAGCCGAGCCGGGTCGTCGTCAAGGAACAAAAGCAGCGCTGGGGCTCCTGCGGGGCAGACGGCGTGCTGCGCTTCAACTGGCGCCTCGTGGCCGGCGCGCCGGCGCTCCTCGATTACGTCGCCGTGCACGAGTTGGCGCATCTCCAGCACCCGCACCACGGCCCCGCCTTTTGGCGCGCGGTCGCCCGCACGATGCCCGACTACCGGGAACGTCGGAGCCGGCTGCGCGAGTGGGGACGCACCCTCGCGATCTAACATGGGGCCGCAGACAGGCCAGGAGCGGCAAACGGACGGCCGGTAGCGCAAACCTCACGCGCGCGTTAGGGTAAGAACGTGGGCTGGGGCGTGAACGCCTCAGAAAGTACGTCGCAATGCGAGTCCTCGTCCGGCTGCTTCGTTTCACCCTGCCCTACAAGCGCCAGGTTGCCCTGACCGTCGGTTCGATGATCGGGTCCAGCCTGTTCTCGCTTGCCGTCCCGACGATTGTCGGCGCCACCCTCGACACCGCGCTGAGGGCCCAGGCCGGCGGCGTGGTGTCGTGGTCGCCGCTGATCGACGCGGCACTCTTGATCCTCGGTGCGGCGGCGCTGCGCGGCGTGTTCGCGTTCACGCAGCAGTACTTCGGCGAAAACCTCTCACAGTCGGTCGCGTACTCGATCCGGAACGCGATCTATAACCGGCTGCAACGCCTCTCCTTCGCGTACCACGACCAGGCCGAGATCGGCCAGATCATGTCGCGCGCCACGCAGGACGTGGAGGGCGTGCGGATGTACATCAACTTCGGCATCGTCCGCGTGGGATACATCCTGATCCTCCTGGGCGTCGCGCTCTACCTCATGATGCGCTCGAACATGACGCTCGCTCTCGTGTCGTGGGGCTTCCTTCCGGTCATCGCCGGCGTCTCCACCGTGATGAGCATGAAACTTCGCCCGCTGTGGCTTGCCGTGCAGGACAGCCAGGGCCGGCTGAGCACCGCGCTCCAGGAGAGCCTCTCCGGCGTCCGCGTCGTAAAGGCGTTCAGCCGGGAGGAGTTCGAAAGCCAGAAGTTCGACGTGGAGGCGAAGAACCAGTTCACGCAGTCGTACGCGACGAACCGGCTCCAGGCGATCAACCAGCCGCTGCTCACGGGC
>SCTU01000143.1 GCA_004297315.1 Dehalococcoidia bacterium
ATGTGTGCCCCGCGCGCCACCGCGACTTCGAGCCGTTCGAGGACAACGACCGCCGCGCCCTCCGCGAGCACGAAGCCGTCTCGGTCGAGGTCGAGCGGGCGTGAGGCCTCGTGTGGCGCGTCGTTGCGCGTCGACAGCGAACCCGTGCCCTCGAAGGCGGCAAGGGAGAGCGATGTGACGGGCGCCTCCGCCCCGCCCGCGACTGCGACCAGCGCATCGCCGCGCCGGATGATCGCGGCGGCCTCGATGATCGCCGCCAGACCTCCCGGGGCCCGGTTCTCGAGCTGGAGGACAGGGCCGGTGGTGCCGAGGAGGGACGCGACGCGCTCCGCCGCTGCGTGCGGGCGCGCGTTCGACGCAAGCGTCTCCGCCGCCCCGGCGATGTCCCCGGCGACGAGGCGGCGTGCGCCGTCCAGCAGGCGGTCCTCGTCGGCGCGCTCGGAGGCCATCACCACGGCGACCTGAGCGCGGTTCTGCGCGGACAGCGTCAGGCCCGCGTCCTGGACGGCGGAGAGCGCAGCGCTGATCGCGAAGCGCGAGCGACGGTCAAGCGCGTGCCAGTACTCCGGCTTGAAGCGCGCATCCGCCTTGTCTCGCACCTCAGCGGCGATGCGCGTGGCGAACTTCGAGGCGTCGAAGCGGGTGATCGGGCCGACGCCGCTGCGCCCGGCCGCCATCGCGTCCCATATCTCTGCGGGCGTCCGCCCGAGGGCGTGGACAACGCCGGCTCCCGTGATCACGACGCGCGGTCGCGACGCCTCGGAGGTGTCGGAAGGCTGGCCCTCGGTGCGCGTGTAGACGATCTCGGTCGGGCGCGCGGTCACGAGGAGGTCACGGGCGGGTCACGCCGAGGGGCTTGCCACCAGCGCGCCGGTGGGCATGCGGACCGCAGATGGAACACGCACCCCGGCCCATTCGAGGACGAGCGCACCCCACGTGAGTCCGCCTCCGAAGGCGGTCAGCAGGACGCGGTCGCCCTCGGCGAGCCGGCCGCCCGCGACCGCCTCAGCCAGCGCGATCGGGATCGTGGCGCTGGAGGTGTTCCCTGTGCGGTCGACGTTCACGAAGACACGCTCCATCGGCATTCCGAGGCGGTCCGCCACGGCCGTGATGATGCGGAGGTTCGCCTGGTGTGGGATGACGAGCGCGAGGTCGTCTGCGGTCAGGTCGGAGCGACGCAGGGCCTCTGCGGAGGCATCCGCCATCGCCGTGACCGCGTGCCGGAACACGTTGCGCCCGTCCATGATGATCTTCGCCTCGTGCGAGAGTGCGACAGCACTGCACGGCCCCTGCGAGTACAGCAGAGGCGCCTGCGCGCCGTCCGCGCGGAGCACCATCGCGTCCACGCCGCCTCGTTCGCCCTCGGGCGCGCGTTCGACGATCACAGCGCCCGCGCCGTCGCCGAAGAGCACGCAGGTCCCGCGGTCCGTCCAGTCCACGATGCGGGAGAGCGTCTCCGCGCCCACGACGAGGGCGCGCTCCGACTGGCCCGTGGCGATGAAGTTCGAGGCGACCGAGAGCGCGGAGAGGAAGCCCGTGCAGGCCGCGTTCACATCGAAGGTGCCGGCGCGGGTCGCGCCGATCTGGTGCTGGATGAGCGTGGCGGCGGCCGGGAACAGCCCGTCCGGCGTGCAGGTGCCGGTGACGATGAGGTCGAGGTCGCTCGCCTCGATCCCGGCGGTAGCCAGCGCGCGGCGCGCGGCCTCCGCCCCCATCGTGCTCGTCGTCTCGTCGTCGGCGGCGATATGGCGCTCGCGGATGCCGGTGCGCTCGACAATCCAGGCGTCGTCCGTGTCGACCATCCGCTCCAGGTCGGCGTTGGTGAGGATGCGCTCGGGCAGGTAGGCCCCCACACCGGTGATGCGGGCGGCCAGCCTCATCGCGTCGTCCTCTCGCGGGGCGGGCCCTCGGGATGGTCGAGGAGCCGCTGCAGTTCCCGAAGCGTGCGGTGGTGCAGCGCCTTCACCGCACCCTCCGTCCGCCCCATGATATCCGCGACCTCGGCGTTGGAGCGTCCGTCCACATATTTCAGTGCGATCAGCTGCTGGCGCTCCGGGGCGAGCGCAGAGACTGCTGCGCGCACCCGGTTGATCGCCTCATTCCGCTCCAGGCTCTCGGCCGGGCCTGGGATGTTGGACGGCACCTCGAGCGCCGCCTCCAGGCTGTCGGTGGGTGGGCGGCGCCCCCGCGCGCGGTACCAGTTGAGCAGGAGATGGTGGGCGATGCCCATCAGCCACGCGCCAAACTCGCCGCGCCCGCGGTACTGGTCGAGGCCCGCCAGCGCCTGGACAAACGTGCGCGAGGTGAGCTCCTCCGCCTCGGCGGGGCTCGAGGTCCGGTGCAGAAGATATCGGTAGATTCGCGGGGCGTGGGCCTCGTAAAGCGCGGAGAACGCAGGACGGTCCGTAGCGGCCGCCACGCGTTCCTCGCGCTCCGCCTCAGAGGCGGGCGGGGCGGCCTGCTGCGCAGGGTGGCGAGACCGGGCCATGGCTGGATGCTCCCACGCGGCTACGGCCCGCCGGCCGGCGGTTCAAAGGAGACTACGCGAGCCGCCGGTCAGCGCGCGATCGGGGGCAGGGGGCGGGCGTCCGGCCCGGACGGCATTTCAAAGGTGTTCAGCGCACACCCGAGCATCGCGTAGTAGCCGACGAGGACGGCCAGGTCGACCATCGTCCTGTCGCCCAGGCGCGACTGAAGCGACTTGAAGGTCATCTCGGAGACGCGCCTCTTCGGGCCGACCAGTTCACGTATGAACGTGACGATCTCGGCCTCGCGGGGCGTGAGGGCGCTGACGTCGCCTCGATTCGCCACGACCTCGATTGTGGCCTCGGGGACGCCGGCCTGGAGAGCCAACTGGCAGTGGCCAGCCCACTCCACCTCGACGTCGAACTCGCGAGCCGTCGTGATAATCGCCAGTTCGCGCTCGGCAGGGTCAAAGGCCGTATCAAAGCGAACGTGGTCTCCCACGCGCCCGACGCGCTCGGCAGCCGCCGGGCTGTGAAGCAGGACACTGAAGGGCCCTCCGGCGCGACCGCCCCGACGCTCGGCGATGGCGTCCCAGGCCTGCTTCCCGGCTGCGTCCAGTGTGTCTCGGTCGGTAATGGGCTGGATGCGCATGGCGGTCTCCTCGACTGGGCCCGGAAGGGGTCGAGCGCGGAGTATACGGAGGCTGCCCACCGCCGGATCCCGGCGATTGACCTGCCCCCGGCAGTCTGCCAGAATCGAGTGCATGGGTTAGCACTCTCCTGTCGAGAGTGCTAACAGAGGAGGCGATGGTGCTCACTGAGCGTCGCGCGACCATCCTCGGGCTGGTAGTGCGCGAATACGTCCAGACGGCGGAGCCGGTCTCGTCTCGGGCGCTGGTCGACCGTCGAGGCCTCGATGTCTCGTCGGCGACGGTGCGGAACGAGATGGCGCGGCTGGAGGACGAGGGGTACATCACCCACCCGCACACCTCGGCGGGCCGCATCCCGTCTGACCTCGGCTACCGCACGTATGTGCAGTCGCTGATGGCGGAGGAGCCGGTTGGGGTGGAGGAGCAGCGCACGATCACGCACCAGCTCCACCAGGTGGCTGGCGCGCTGGAGGACTGGCTGAGCCTGACGGCGACGATCCTCGCCGGCGCGGTGGGGAACGTGGCGGTGGTGACCCGGCCGCGCACGGTGGTGGCGGGACGCCTGCGCCACCTGCAACTGGTCGAGTTGAACCCGGACACCGCGCTCTTGGTGGCAGTGATGGATGACGGGCGGCTGCGGCAACGATTGGTCGCGCTTCGGGCGCCGGCCACGCAGGCGCAGTTGCAGGAGCGGGCGGCGCGACTGAACGCGCGGCTCGCCGGGATCGACGGGCTGAGCGCGCGGGCGGTCGCCGCCGAACTCGACGACGCGGACGAGGCAACCATCGTGCGCGCGACGGCCGAGTTGATCGAGGAGCATCGAGGCTCCGAGGAGACCTACCTGGACGGGCTGTCTCGCGCGCTCCGGCAGCCGGAGTTCGCGGACCCGGACCGGATGCTGGACGCGGTGGCGCGCCTGCAGACGTACCGTCTGCGCGCCCTGCTGGAAGGTGCGGCAGACGCCCATCCCGGCGAGACGCGGGTGGTGATCGGTAGCGAGCTCGCCGCCGACGAGATGCAGGACTGGAGCGTGGTGATCGCGCGGTACGGCGACAGTGACGCGGCTGGGACCGTCGCCGTCGTCGGACCGACACGGATGGCGTACGAGCGGACGATCCCGCGCGTGCGTTACATCGCCTCCTTGATGGGACAACTTCTGCGCGACATGCGGTAGCGGTCGCGCGGGCAGACAGGGTGGTCCGCGGCGCGGACGCCCTCTCCGGAGAAGGTGACGATGACGGACGAAGAGCGGTCCCCGGACGTGCCGGAGGCTACGGCATCTCCCGCCGAGGAGGCTGCGCCGACGCTGGAGTCGTTGAGCGCGGACCTCGAGGCCGCGCGCGCGGCGCACGCTCGGGCGGTGGCGGATTACCAGAACTTGCTCCGCCGCTCGCGCGAGGAACGCGGGGAATGGAGCGCGGCCGCCGTCGCAGGTGCGGTCTCGGCCTTCCTCCCGGTGATCGACGACCTCGAACGGGCGATCGACTCGACGCCCGGCGAGATGTCCGAGCAGCCGTGGGCGGAGGGCGTCCGGTTGGTGATGCAGAAGTTCCGCGGCGTGCTGGAGCAAAGTGGGGTCACGGAGATCCATGCGCTTGGCAAGCCGTTTGACCCGGCCCGACACGAGGCCGCAGGTACGGCCCCGGGGCCGGAGGGGACGGTCGTCCACCTGGTACGGCGCGGGTACGCGCTCGGCGACCGGGTGGTGCGGCCGGCGATGGTGATTGTGGGCGCGGGCATGCCGGCAGAGGCAGAGGCCGCCGGCCAGGACGCGCAGACGCGATAACGCGAGAGAGCGAGGCAGCAACATGGGTAAGGTCATCGGCATCGACCTTGGCACGACGAACTCGTGCGTGGCGGTGATGGAAGGCGGCGAGCCTCGCGTCATCCCGAACGCGGAGGGCGGTCGCACGACGCCGTCCGTCGTCGCCGTCACGAAGGACGGCGAGCGGCTGGTGGGCACCCTCGCCAAGCGGCAGTCGGTCACCAACCCGCAGAACACCGTCTACTCGGTCAAGCGGCTGATGGGCCGCAAGTTCGAGGACGAGGAGGTCACGCGCCTGAAGCGAGTGGCCGGCTTCGGCGTCGTGAAGCGCGACAACGGCGATGCCGGTGTGGAGATGGGCGGGCGCGTCTACTCGGCGCCGGAAATCTCCGCCATGGTGCTGCAGAAACTGAAGGCGGACGCTGAGGCTTACCTCGGCGAGACCGTGAGCGAGGCCGTCATCACCGTCCCGGCCTACTTCAACGACGCCCAGCGCCAGGCCACGCGCGACGCCGGGCGCATCGCCGGCCTCGAGGTCCTGCGGATCATCAACGAGCCGACCGCCGCGTCCCTCGCCTACGGGCTGGACTCCAAGGCCGAGGAACTGATCGCGGTCTACGACCTCGGCGGCGGCACCTTCGACATCTCGATCCTCGAGATCGGTGACGGCACCTTCCAGGTGAAGGCGACCAACGGCGACACGTTCCTCGGTGGCGATGACTTCGACAACGTGTTGATCGAGTTCCTCGCCGCCGAGTTCAAGCGCGAGTCGGGTATCGACATCTCGCAGGACCGGATGGCGCTCCAGCGCCTGAAGGAAGCGGCGGAGAAGGCCAAGATCGAGCTCTCGTCCGCGTCGTCGACGGAGATCAACCTGCCGTTCATCACGGCCGACGCGTCCGGCCCGAAGCACATGGTCCTGACGCTGACGCGCGCCAAGCTCGAGCAGCTCGTGATGTCGCTGGTCGACAAGACCCTCGAGCCGGTGAAGCAGGCGCTGAAGGACGCGGGCGTGCAGGCCTCCCAGGTCGACGAGGTCGTCCTCGTCGGCGGGATGACGCGCATGCCGCTTGTGCTCCAGCGCGTGAAGGAGTTCTTCGGCAAGCAACCGCACCAGGGCGTGAACCCGGACGAGGTCGTGGCGATCGGCGCCGCGATCCAGGCGGGCGTGCTCAAGGGCGAGGTGAAGGACGTCCTGCTGCTGGACGTCACGCCGCTGACGCTCGGCATCGAGACCCTCGGCGGCGTGGCCACGCCGCTGATCGAGCGGAACACCACCATCCCGACGACGGCGTCGCAGACGTTTTCGACGGCGAGTGACAACCAGCCGAGCGTGGAGATCCACGTGGTGCAGGGCGAGCGCGCGATGGCGGCGGACAACAAGTCGCTCGCCCGCTTCATTCTGGACGGCATCCTGCCCGCCCCGCGCGGCGTCCCCCAGGTCGAGGTCTCGTTCGACATCGACGCGAACGGCCTCGTGAAGGTCTCGGCGACGGACAAGGCGACCGGCAAGCAGCAGCACGTCTCGATCCAGCCTTCGAGCGGCCTCACCGACACGGAGGTCGAGCGGCTGCGCAAGGAGGCCGAGGTCCACGCTGGCGAGGACGCGAAGAAGCGCGCCACCGCCGAGGCCCGCAACCAGGGCGACACCCTCGCCTACTCCGCCGAGAAGATGCTTCGAGAGAACGAGGCGCTCGTCACCCCGGAGCAGAAGGCGAAGGTGGAGGTCGCGATCGCCTCGGTGCGTGAGGCGCTCGCGGGCGAGGACGGCGACCTGATCAAGGAGCGGGCGGACGCCCTCTCGCAGGCGATGCAGGAAGTCGGCAACGCGGTCTACACGAAGCAGGCGGAGGCGAACGCGCCGGGCACCGGAAGCGATCCCGCCGGTTCAGCTGCCGGCGGCAGCGGCGACACGATCGAGGGCGAGTTCCGCGAGGTCTAACCTCGAGCCGTGACGAGCAAAGGACGCCCGCCGGGACCCCGGCGGGCGTCCTCGTCACCACGGTGCAACGGGCCCCATGCGGCCCGGCAGCGCTCCGGCCCGACCTCGTCTAGGATGGTCGATCTATGACGACCGGCACCGATGACCTCTACGCGAC
>SCTU01000144.1 GCA_004297315.1 Dehalococcoidia bacterium
CACCACTCACCACTCACCGCTTGCCGTCCTCGGTCGTGCGTCTCCATCTGGCTCGCATCGCCTCGGCGATCCGCAGTCAAGACAGAGCGCCCCCACTTCTCGACTCGCAACGCGATCACCGACTCGGTGCCCGCACAAGGTCGAGGAGTCACCTCGTCGACTCTGCGATGAAGGGACGGACGAACCCGTTTCAGCATTCGCACCGCTGGCGACGTTACGTCTGACCTCTGCCGGTCCGTCCGTCCACCCCTAACAACGCTGCACCCGTGACTGCGTGATGGTTCAGTCAGAGCCCATCTCAAGGATCAAACACCTTCTTACGGTTTCGTGTGGGCGGCGTATAGAAGGGCGAGATGCCCCGCCCCAACAATGATCCCGCATCGCTGGCCACGTGCTTCGCGCAGGCGACGTCTGACATCACTGGTCTGCGCGCGCCGCCCCGGAGGACTCCGCCGTCCGCCGGGCGAAGGGAGTAGGCATGGGCAGTCCTCGACAGGTGAACAGGACCAACCAGGATCGCGGCGATCCGTCAGCCCCACGACCGCGGTGGCACGACCCTGGCCGACGCTCTTCGATTCCGGATCGATCGTGGGAACGGAGAGCCATTCGATGTTAGATATCAACAGGCGACGAGTGTTCTCGCTGACTGTGGCGATGCTGGGGGCTGTTGCCGCCATCATCGTCATGCTCGGCGGGCGCTCAATCATGAACGCTGCAGCCGCTCCCATCAGTGGGACATGTAGCGTCATCGTGGCCGACAACACGCAATACGCGACCTGTTCCGTGAGCGGGACGCAATTTGAATACATCGGCGACCAGCACACCACGTTCGGCTCGGCCGGCACCGGCACGTTCAACTCGTTCGTGCGGTTGCAGGGTGCCCCCACCGAGCGTGGCTACAACACTGACGGCACGCTCGAGTTCGACAGCAAGTCAGGGACCTGGACGCACGCCATCAAGGTGAGCGAGATTCCAGTCGTCAGCATTGGCGGACAGCCCCACTGGGAACTCTGGGCCGACATCAACGACAGCAACAGCACCCCACAGATCAGCCTGGACGACCTCGAGATCTGGTTCACGTCCAGCGCGACCATTACGGGATACCCGTTCTCCTCCGGGGCGTCGAAGGAATATGACTTCAGCGGCGCGGTCCAGATCAACGACGTGAACCAGGGCTCTGGCCGCGGTGACCTTCGCGTCAACGTGCCATTGAGCGGGATCACCATCCCGGCGAACTGTGGGTATGGAGACGCCTCCTGCACCACCTACTTCGTCCTCTACTCGAAGTGGGGCGGCAACGGCTCTGAGCCGTTTGCTTCCGACGGCGGGTTCGAGGAGTGGAAGGTGAAGCAGTACCCGACCCTGCAGATCAGAAAGATCGCGCAGGGCGGTAACGGGACCTTCACCTACACGGTGACCGGGCCGGGCACTCCGCTCTCGCCCAGCCCGAGCATCACCACGAGTGGGGGGACGGGCCAGACGCAGGTCTACATCGTCGACCCCGGCTCGTTCACAATTTCTGAGCAGCTTCCCGCGGGATGGTCGCTCGTCGGCGCGAGCTGCGCCATCAACGGCGGGACCGCCTTCGCGTACAGCGGCGGGAGCATCACGCTCACCTCGAGCGACCACCTCATCTGCACATACACCAACGCGGCGCCGGCCACCCTCACGATCGTGAAGGATGCCGTCCCGAACGCCGCGCAGGACTTCGCATTCACCACGACGGGCACGGGCCCGGCCGCCTTCACCAGTGGATTCTCCGAGGATGACGACGCGGACGGCACCCTGCCGAACTCGCGGACGTTCACCTTCGACGGGAGCCAGCTCGGCGCGAAGACGGTAACCGAGGGCACGACCTCCGGTTGGACACTCACGAACCTCGTGTGTTCCTCCGGCACGGTCAACGTCGGGACCCGCACGGCGAGCGTGACGCTTGCCTCCGGCGACGCCGTGACGTGCACGTTCACCAACACGAAGGACGCGACGCTGACGGTCGTGAAGGACGCCGTCCCGAACAACGCTCAGGACTTCGCGTTCACGACCACGGGCACGGGCCCGGCCGCCTTCACCAGCGGGTTCTCCGAGGATGACGACGCCGACGGCACCTTGCCGGCGACGCGGACGTTTACCTTCGACGGGACCCAGTTGGGTGCGAAGACGGTGACGGAGAGCCTAACGTCCGGTTGGACGTTGACGAACCTCGTCTGTTCCGCAGGCACGGTCAACATCGGGACCCGGACGGCGAGCGTCACGCTGGCCGCCGGTGACGCGGTGACGTGCACGTTTACAAACACCCAGGACGCGACGCTGACGATCGTGAAGGACGCTGTCCCGAACGACGCCCAGGACTTCGCGTTCACCACCACGGGCACGGGCCCGGCCGCCTTCACCGGCGGGTTCTCCGAGGATGACGACG
>SCTU01000145.1 GCA_004297315.1 Dehalococcoidia bacterium
GTCGCGCAGGCGCGCGAGGTGCGCGACTGCCTCCGGGTCGGAGAGGTCGCCCGTGATCATCACGTGGGCGTCCTCGTTGTTGTCCTTGTAGTACTGGTGCAGCGTCCCCTTCACGCGGAAGCCGAACTCCTCGTACAGACGGCGCGCGCGCGTGTTGCTCACGCGTACTTCGAGGACGGCGATCTTGAGTTCGGCCAGCCGCGCGAGGTCGAAGAGGTCGAAGAGCAGCCGGCGCCCCACGCCTCGCCCCTGCTCGGGCGGGTCGACGGCGATCGTGACGAGGTGGATCTGGTCCACCATGTACCAGCAGCCCATGAAGCCGAGGATGCGCTCGGACGGGCCGCTGATCTTGCGCCGGATCGCCGCGAGCGCCCCCGACGGCTCCGGCCGCTGTTCGACGGCGACGCGGTAATGCGCGAAGTCGTTGCGCAGCTCTTCCTCGAACGTGCGCGCGGGCCAGGCGTCCTGATAGGCGAGGGACTCGATGCGTCGCACCGCGCGGACGTCGTCCTGGGTCATGTCGCGCACGATGATGCGCGTCCGCGGTGCGTCAGGGTCGTCGGGCATGCGCGCAGTGTAAGTCGCGCGTATTCGTGGTTGCGGCCGGTGGCGCTGGCCGGGCGAGTCAGGCGTTGCCGCGGGTTAGGCCTCGATCACGTCGAGGCCGCTCCGCTGCTAGGTTGCGGACGCCTCCGCCGCAGGGGCCGCGCTCAGCGGCCGCTGCAGGACGTAGTACGCCGTATCGGGGCGCAGCAGGTGGATGCCGTTCAACATCCAGCCTTCCTTGCCCAGCGCGGACAGGTACTTCGACACGAACGTCGTGCGGTGTTCCCCGCTCTGGCGGATGAACTCCACGCCGTCCGCGCTGATCCGTCCGCGTGTGTCCACGTACGCGACGCGGTACTCCCATTGGTCCATGACTAACCTCCTCAGACTCATACCGACTCACAGGAATGAGAGGAGTAGACAGGACGCCTGCACATCACCACCGCCCACCTCGACGCCCCCGGGTTGGGACTCCTCGCCCGCGCCACCCGAGGCGCTGGCGGTTCGCGAGATGAATGCGGCCCGTCCGCTGCGAGGCTCCTCTGCCTCGACGGAGACGGCGGCCGGACGCCACCGGCCTGGATCCAGTGTGACAGGGCCGTCCAGTGGCTGACGCTTGTTTAGTCGGGCGAGCAGAGGGCACGTCGCGCGCGGTAAGATGGAGTGCAACCCGAGGAGCGTCTGATGTCTGCCAGCCCCAATACCCGTCTTACGCGTGATAAGAGCGAGGGCATGATCGGCGGCGTCTGCGCCGGGATTGCCTCGCGTTATGGTTACGACGTCAACCTCGTCCGCCTGATCTGGGTGCTCGCGACGGTGCTCACCAGCGGCGTCGGCATCCTCGTCTACGTCGCGGCATGGATCCTGCTGCCTCCGGCCGGTGCGGTGGCGGCCCCTTCGATGGGCGAGCGCCGGCGCGAGTTCTCCGGCGAGGTCTCGGCTGCCGCGGAGCGTGCCGCCGAGGCCGCCCGGATCGCGGCCACGCACGCGCGCCAGGCCGCCGACGAGATCGCCGCCGTCGCGCGCGGTGTCAGCTCGAGTACCGCGACGCCGGGTGCCACAGCGCCGGCCGACGCGGCGCCTCCCCCGCCTCCCCCGGTGCCGCCGGTCGATCCGGCCGCGCCGACGCCGATCACCGACAGCCCGCCAGAGGTCGACCCGCCGGCCGCAGGCCCCGCGCAACCCTAGCCCGCGGCGTCCATCCCGCGTCTACACTTGCGGTCAACGTTGCGACGAGGACTGGACGCCTCATGACTTCGAACACGCCCCCCGACCCGGAGGTCCTGCGTGCGCGCGTTGAGGCGCGCCCGGTCCCGTTCTGGGACACCCTCGGCATCGAGATCGTGCGGGTCGACGAGCCCGGGCACGCCGTGCTGCGCCTGCCGATGCGTCCGGCCCTCGGCACGCGTCGCGCGGAGGTGTTGCACGGCGGCGCGATCGCGACGTTGATCGACGCCGCCGCCGGTGGTGCCGTCATCGCGTTGATCGGCGACGACCCGGACTACGTCGGCCAGGCCACCCTCGACATCAACGTTTCATTCCTCAACGCGATCACCACCGATGCGATCGCCGAGGCGCGCATCCTGCGCAGCAGCCGCTCGATCGGCTTCGCACAGGTCGAGGTGCGCGACGCCGCCGGGACGCTCGCCGCGATCGGCCGCGTCACCTACTCGATCATTCGCAAGTAGGCGGC
>SCTU01000146.1 GCA_004297315.1 Dehalococcoidia bacterium
GTCTGTACCCGCAATCAGCGCGGCTTTGTAAACGCTCTCTATCCCGCTGCCGCCCAGTTGGTCCAGGCCATGGTTTCGAGCGTTTTCTAGTAGAGAGACATTGGTAGGCAGAGCCAAGATTCTGTTCCGATCGAGCCAGGTTGCTTGGTAGTCCTACGTCGTTAGCGTGCCCTTGGTCGAAGGCACGGTGCCGGCGATGCGGGGGTCGACGGTGGTGGCGGCGTCGAGGGCGCGGCCGAGCGCCTTCATCGTCGCCTCGGCGACGTGGTGGTCGTTGGCGCCGGCGAGCATGCGGACGTGGAGGGTGACCTGCGCCGTCGTCGCGAACGAGCGCAGGACGTGCGACACCATCTCGGTCGGCGCCTCGCCGATGCGCTCGCCGATGAAGGCGAGGTCGACGGCGGCGAACGGCCGGCCGGAGATGTCGATGACGGCCTGGACCAGCGCCTCGTCCAGCGGCACGAGCGCATCACCCATGCGGACGATGCCCGCGCGGTCGCCGAGGGCTTCGTGGAACGCCTGGCCGACGGCGAGCGCCACGTCCTCCATCGTGTGGTGGGCATCGACCTGCAGGTCACCCGCGGCGCGGATAGTGAGGTCGAAGCGGCCGTGCTTCGCGAAGGCCGTCCACATGTGGTCGTAGAAGCCGATGCCCGTCTCGACGTTGGCCTCGCCGGTGCCGTCGACGGTCAACGCGACCGAGATCGTCGTCTCCGAGGTCATGCGGGCGACCGTTGCGTTCCTGGGCACCTGACTGATGGATGTCTGATCAACCACGGGTCTGCTCCTCACCGATCTCGCGGAAGGCCGCGATGACCCGATCGTTCTGCTCCGGCGTGCCAATCGAAATGCGGATGTGGTCGTGCAGCCTCGGCGTGTCGAAGAAGCGCGGGAAGATGCCGCGCCGCCGCAGCCCGTCGCGCACCGTCTTGCCCTCGACGCGCTGGCCCTCGTGCCCCAGCCGTAGCAGCACGAACACGGCCTCCGAGGCGTACGGGTGCACCCAGCCGAGGCCGGCAAGTGCCGCGCTGATCCGCTCGCGCTCGGCCGCCAGCGTGCGCGCGTGCTCGTCGAGGATGGCAGTGTCCTCGAACGACGCGAGCGCGGCGGCCTCGGCGGCGACGTTGATGTTGTACGGCTGCTTCGTGCGCATGAGCAGGTCCGCGACCTGCGGGTGCATCACGCCGTAGCCGAAGCGCAGCCCCGCCAGCCCGCCCCACTTCGAAAGCGTGCGCAGCACGACGAGCCCCGGCTCCGACGGCGCGCGGCGCGCCAGCGAGGGCGTCCGCGAGAACTCGATGTAGGCCTCGTCGACGACGACCAGCGCGCCCGTGCCGAGCAGCCGCTCGACGAGCGCCACGGGGAGCGTATTGCCCGTGGGGTTGTTCGGCGACGGGATGAAGACGGCTTTCGACTCGCGCGCGGCCGCCTCGAGGCCCTCGTAGTCAAACGCCCAGCCCTCGAGCAGCGGTACGTCGACGACCTCGCCGCCGTGGAGCGC
>SCTU01000147.1 GCA_004297315.1 Dehalococcoidia bacterium
TGCCGCCGCTGACGTCTTCGAGGGCTCGTTCTATCGCCTCCAGGTGCGTGTCCAGTGTGTCGATGACGGCCGATGCGGCGGCGCTGTTGATGCCGGCCTCGTGGGCCACGGTGTCGGGCATGGCCGTGTACAGGTACGTGAACGTCGGCCCGGCGGCCTCGCGGACGCGCTGCACCGTGGTCGTGACCATCTCGGCCTGCCGGTGGTACGCGATCCGGCGCGCCGCGCCGGACATCCAGCGGGTAAACACGGAGTCGATGATCGCGGACGGCATGATGACGGCTGAGTCTCGCGTGATGCGCGGCAACAGCAGAGGGGCGGTGAGCAACGTCTCCGCTGCAACGCCCAGTTCCTTCAGGTCCCGCCCGTCGGCCGCGCGCTGATGCGCGAACACGGTCACGGGCGCCTCGATCAAAGGGAGGTGCGTCCACCATCCGAGGATGGCGTGCTGCGCCGGGTACTCGCCGGTCGCGAGCGAGGTGATGGCGACCGGCGTCGTCGCCGGGAAGGGTGCGCGGATCGCACGGAGCATCCGGCGTCGCAGCCACGTGTTGCGCGCGAGCCGGTCCACGGCGTCCACGCCGAGGCCGTCTGCCAGGACCAGGACGATGTGGCGGGCCTCGCGCACGCGGCCGGCGATCGCCCGCGCATGGTCGCCGAGGGGCACGTCCGCGCCGCAGGCGGACGCGACGCCTCGGATCACGTCCACCACGTCCATGTACGTCGCGTCGGGACGCAGCAGCGATCCCGCCGCGAACGCCTCCAGCAATTGTTCCCGGTCAGGCAAGCGCGCCTCCTTGCACGTCAGCCTAAGGGCATGGCAGCGGCGGGGTGTGTCCGGCGACGATCCGTGAGCGCCGTGGATTACGTCGCGCTGTAGCGGTACTGCCGCAGCCCGGAGACGGCGCGCCAGACGGCCAGCGTGATGGCGAGGGAGAGCAGCCCGCCGAGTTGCATCGTGCGCGCGGACCCGATTTCAGCGGCCATGAATCCGACCCAGACCGTCCCAACGTTGTTCGCGGTCACGGCGGCCAGGTAGCCGAGGCTCATGGTCCGGCCGCGCATCGCATCGGGTGTCTCCAACTGCACCATGGTCTCCCGCATCGTCACGGAGACGCCGTCCGTGCCGCCCATCAGTAGAATCACGAGGGTGCCCATCCAGAGCGCGTTTGCCGTGCCGAAGAGGAAGACCGCGACGGAGAAGCCAACGGTCGCGTAGACGACGAGCATCCCCTTCTTCGGATAGCGCTCGAATGCCACGACCGTGAGCGAGCCGAGGACGGAGCCGAGCGAGTTCGCGGCTGTGAGGATGCCGACGGCGCCCGCGCCGCCGCGGAAGAGCCCGCTGGCGAGGGCGGGAAGCACCTGCCGGTAGAACGTGAACACGGTCATGCCGATGTCGAGCATATAGAGCCCGGGCAGCAGCCCGTGCCTGCGCACGAAGGTGAACCCCTCCCATGCCCTCCGCACCACCTCGCGCGGGCCGCCGGTGATCACCTGGCCGGGGGCGAGGACGGCGCGCGTGTCGGCGCGGATCGCGAGCGGCATGAACACGCTTGGCAGCGCGGTCAGCGCGGCCATCACGAACGCCGCGGTCAGGCCCAGGTACTCGGCGACGGCCGCGAACATCAGCGGGGCGAGGACCGAGCCGAATTGCCTCGTGATGTTGTCGGCGCTGACGGCATGCATCAGGTGCGTGCGGGGGACGACGTTCGCCGTCAGCGCGCCGCGCGCCGGTTGCGCCAGCACCGTCGTGACCCCCAGGACGCCGGTCGCCGCATAGATGTGCAGCGGCACGAGCGCGTCCGCGACCGCGAGCGCGGCGAGGACGGCGAGCACGGCAAGCGTGACCGCCTGTGTGCCGGCGAGGAGCCGCTTGCGGTCGAACTGGTCGGCAAGGGTGCCGCCCCAGATCAGCGCCACGATCTGGACGAAGAGTTGCACGACGCCGAGCAGCGCGAGTCGCGCCGCCGACCCGGTCTCCTCGAACAGCCACACTGCAGTGACGAGGATGGCCAACTGGCCGGTGATCGTGTACGCGGCGGAGCCGAGCCAGAGCAGCCGGTAGTCGCGGAACGTGAAAGGCGACCAGATGGTCACCCGCACCGCCCGGCGGTCCCCCGGCTCAGCGGCTGGCGGCGTCGAGTTGCTCACGCAAGGCCTCCGGAGTGCGGGCTGGCAGATCGCACACCATCGCCCGGCAGACGTAGGCGGCGGCCTCGCCCGGCGACACGTCGCGGCCTTCCAGGAGTGGGAGCGAGCCGCCGGACTCGGCGGGAACGATGACCGTCGTCGGCAGGAAGCGGCGGGCGACCTCGCGCTCGAACGGGGCGCGCACTCCGGGAGCGCCGACGATGGCGACCTCGCGCGGTGGCGCGGCGATCAGGTCGAGCGCGAGCAACGTGGAACCGAAGCCGGTGACGGCGCGCTGCAACTGGCCCGCCACGAGCGACAGGACTTCCCCGCCGATCGCCTCCCACTCCTCGTTGCCCGTGTAGCGGGCGAGCCAGGTCGCGAACAGCGCCATCGCTCCGTTGCCGCTCGGCGTGGCCGCGTCGAAGAACGGCTTCTGGCGGAGGATCAGTTCCTCGCCGTCGAGGGGCGACTCGAAGAAGCCGCCGCGTCCCTCGTCATGGAACTGGTCAAGCGCGTCGTCGAGCAGCCGCCGTGCCCACTCCAAGTGTGCGATCTCGCCGGTGGCCTTGAACAGCTCGAGGAGGCCCAGCCCGACGAACGCGTAGTCCTCCAGCAACCCCTCGACCTTCGCCTCACCGGCCTTCCAGGTGTGGAGCAGGCCGTCGTCCCACATCTCGCGCTGCAGGAACGCTGCTGTGCGCGCCGCCACCTCGAGGTAGTGCGCGTCGCCGAGCACACGACCGCACTCCGCGAACGCCGCGAGGGCGAGCCCGTTCCAGGAGGCGAGCACCTTGTCGTCGAGGCCCGGGTGGACGCGCCGTCCCCGCTCGGCGCGCAGCCGCTCGCGCAACGCCGGGAGGCGCGCCTCGATCGCCGCGGCGTCGAGGCCGAGGTCGCGCGCGCAGTCGTCGAGCGGCCTCGGACGGTGCAGGACGTTCTGGCGGCCGAACTCCGGGTGGTGCGGGTCCTCGAAGTTCCCGGCCTCCGTCACGCCGTACACGGTGCGGAAGAGTCGCCCGTCCTCGGCGCCGAAAGCCGCGTCGATCTGGGCGGGCGACCAGACGAAGAACTTCCCCTCGATGCCCTCGGTGTCGGCGTCCTGCGCGGCGTAGAAGCCGCCCGCCGGGTCGAGCATCTCGCGTTCGAGGTAGCCGAGGGTCTCGCGGACGACGCGTTCGAACGCGGGGTCGCCGGTCAACTGGAAGGCGTGAAGGTAGAGCCGCGCCAGTTGGGCGTTGTCGTAGAGCATCTTTTCGAAATGCGGCACCAGCCAGCGCGCGTCGACGGAGTAGCGGTGGAAGCCACCGCCGAGATGGTCGTAGATGCCCCCGTCCATCATCCGTCGCAGCGTCGTCGTGACGAGGTCGAGCGCGCTCGGCTCCAGCGGGTCGTCCGGATGGCTCACGTGGTAGGCCAGCAGGAATTCGAGGTTCGAGGGCGAGGGGAACTTCGGCGCTCCTCCGAAGCCTCCCCACTCCTCGTCGAACTCGTTGCGCAGCGCCTCGACGACGCGTGAGGGCAAGGCGGCGTCGACGGCGGCCGTGACGCCGCTGTTCACGCGCTGCGTCGCCTCCTGCAGCTGGGTCGTGATCTTCTCCGCCGAGTCGACGACCTTCTCGCGGTCAGCCTCCCATGCGTCGTGGATCGAGCGCAGCAGCCGAGAGAACGCGGGGCGGCCATGGGAGTCGACGGCGGGGAAGTAGGTGCCGGCGTAGAACGGCTTGAGGTCGGGCGTGAGGAAGACGGTCATCGGCCAACCGCCCTGGCCGGTCAGCGCCTGTGTCACCGTCATGTAGACGGAGTCCACGTCCGGGCGCTCCTCGCGGTCGACCTTCACGCTGACGAACCAGTCGTTCATCAGCGCGGCGGTCGCGGGGTCCTCGAAGGACTCGTGCGCCATCACGTGACACCAGTGACACGAGGAGTAGCCGACGGAGAGGATGATCGGCTTGCCGTCTGCGCGGGCGCGCGCGAACGCCTCGTCGCCCCACGGGTACCAGTCGACGGGGTTCTCCGCGTGCTGGCGGAGGTAGGGGCTGCTCTCCCCGGCCAGGCGGTTCATCGAGGGCGTCCCATCCGTCTGAGCCAACCGAGTAGAAACGGTAGCATGGGCCGCGTACCGCCCGACCACCCGCCGAGGATCGCCCGTGCCTCCCGACCCCACCCTCCGCGTCCGTCCGGCGAAACCCTCGGACGCCGCTGCCATCGTCGAGTTCGTGCGTGGCCTCGCGCGCTTCGAGCGTGAGCCGGCCGAGCACGTGGTTCTGACCGTGCGCGATATCTAGCGCGACGGCTTTGGCCCGCGCCCGGTGTTCGAGGTCCTCATCGCCGAACGCCTCGGCGAGCCCGATCCGGCCGCCGTCGGGTTCGCGCTGTTCTTCCCGAACTACTCGACGTGGGAGGGGCGCCCCGGGATCTATATCGAGGACCTGCTCGTCGTCGAGGAGGAGCGAGGCCGGGGCGTCGGCCGCGCGCTCCTCGCCGCCATCGCCTGCCTGGCCCAGGAGCGCGACGCCGCGCGCATCGAGCTCGCGGTGCTCGACTGGAACCCGGCGCGTGGCTTCTACGAGGCGTTCGGGATGTCGCAACAGAGCGAGTGGCTGCCGTACCGGATGGAGCGGGACGCGATCGCGCGCCTCGCGTTGGAGGTCTCGCCCGAGGTCTAGCGTCCGTTCGCGAGGCGGGATTGCGTGACCCGGCCGTAGCGCCCGCGCTCGTCGTACCAGATCGACTCCACGAGGCCGACGCCGGCCGACTCGTCGCGGTGGTCGACGCGCACGCAGAACCACTCGCCCACGGGTTCGCGCGTCAGGTTGAGGTTGATGTCGGCGTTGATGTACGAGAGCCCCTCACCAGCGCCGGCGATGTTCCCCAGGGCGTTGCCGAAGTCGGACAGCGCGGCGGCCTGAGTCAGCGGAGTCGTTTCCTCGCCTTCGATGAATGGGACGGGGATGCGCATCCACGTGACCGGCGGGCGCTCCTGCTCGGCGGAGACCCAGCGCGTCTCCACTGAGGTGTGGAACCCGGACAGATACGGTCGTCGAAGCAGCGTTTCCGGCGCCGCGTCGGGCGGCGGGACCGGCCGAGGCCCGCGCGAGACACCCTCGTTCGTGGGGATGCCGTGCGGGCCGGGCGGCGGCGGGTAGATGCCGCCACCGACGGGCGCCTCCGAGCGCCGCAACAGCAGCGCCGTCGCACGGATCACCTCGACGCCGTCGGCGAGAAGCGTGGCGTCGACGCCGACCACGCGGCGGCCGCTGCGCACCGCCTCGACCCGCGTGCGGAGCGGGACGGCGGGCACCATCCGGAAGAGGTCGACGGTCAGGCGCGAGAGCTGCATCTCGCGGTCGTCGATGAACCGCTCGATGGCGTAGGCGAGGAGGCCCGCCGAGGGGCCGCCGTGCAGGCCATCGGGGCTCCACGGGCTCCTCGCATGGCGCGTGGGGACGTATGAGTCCCCGTCGCGCGTGAAGATGGCATCGGCCATACGGCACGCGCCCTTTCGTGTTCGGGGATGGGTCAGCGGGCGGGCTGGTCAGCCTCGTTGGCCTGGGTGGAGGAGCCGACCGGCGCCCAGCGGTGGAGTTCGCGCGGGGCGGCCTTGACGGGCTTCTGGGGCTTCGGCAAGAGGGAGCGGACGCGGTCGCGGGCGGTGCGCGCGAAGGGCGCGGCCGCGGCCATCAGCGGAACCCAGATCTCGACGGGGCAGCCCATGACGTCTCCCTGCTCGCTCCAACGAGCCTAACACCGGTCCGCCCTCGGTTCTACGCGGCCGGGGAGACGCGGTCGGGCGGAGGATATTGGGGGAGGCGGCGAGCGCGGACCGTGACGTGCCCGTCGAGCACAGCCCGCGCGATGCGGTGCATGCCGTCGATGACCCAGCCATCGTGCGACAACAGGATCGGATCGTCGAGGTCAGCCGCGGCGATGCGTTGAGTGTGCTCGACGACGGAGCGGACGGTGGGCGGGTGGTCGCCGTCGAACCAGTAGACGGTGTCGTACTCGAAGATCTCCGCGAGCGGGACCTCGGTGATCGCGAGCGTGTCCGCGAGGGCCCTGAGGCGATCGACGCGCCACGAGTGACGTTGTCCGTCGATCGTGCGGTTGTGGTACTCGTGCGGCTCGGAGGACACAGGGCTCAGCGATTCGAGCGCTGAGCGATGCGTGCGAGGCACTCCTCGGGGGTGATCCAGCCGGGCTGGAGGCGGCCCGCGGCGGTCTCGGCGGCGACGTCGAGCATCGTGGCGTTGCCGGGCGTCGGGACGCCGTGGAGGCGGCCGAGGAGCACGATCTCGCCGTTGAGGTAGTCGGTCTCCAGCGGGCGGCCCGTCACCACGCTCTGCCAGGTCGAGCCGCCCTCGCGCTTCAAGCCGGGGATCTCGCCGTAGACGAAGTTCGCCTGCCGCGCCCGCTCGGGCGGGGTCCACGAGATCCCCGCCGCGCGCAGCGCCGCCTCCCCCTCCGCGCGAAGCTGGCGCACGAGCTCGGTCGGGTCGTCCTTCGGCGTGAACAGCGCCTGCGCGATGTTGTTCAGGTTGAAGATCAACTTGGCGTACTTCTGCTCCAGCGCCAGCGGGTCAGCCAGTGACTCGAACCCCGCCTCGTTCGTGTCGCGGCAGAACTGCTCGGCCGTCGCGTCCACGCCCGAGGGGTACACGCAGGTGTCGAGGTTGCCCCAGGAGTGCGCGCCGAACAGCTGCACCTCGCCGGGCACGAGGTAGGTCGTCGGCATCTGCACCAGCGTCGCGTAGACGTGCTCGAAGCGGCGCGCCGCCATCCGCTCGTTCTCCACGCCGTTCTGCGCGCAGAACACCGGCACGCGCGAGCCCGCCGCCGCGCGCAACGCCTCGAGGGCGGGCACAGTGTCCTGCGTCTTCATCGTCAGCAGCACGACCTCGTCACCGCGCCAGTCGACCTCGGCGGGAGAGGCGACGGCGTTCACGGGCACGCGCACGTCCTCGCGCGGGGAGCGGACGCGGAGGCCCTCGGCCTGCATCACGCGGAGGTGCTCGCCGCGCGCGATCAGCACGACGTCCTTGCCGGCCTGCGTCAGCTTCACGCCGATGCCGCCGCCGACCGCCCCGGCCCCGTAGATGACGTACCGCATCTGCCCGCTCCTGCCTCGACGCCGTGAGAGGGCAGGATATCGAGGGCTGGACGCGAGCGGGATACTCGACCCGTACGGAGGAGGCCTCGATGCCAGCCCCACGCGAATACGGCGCGCCGCCGCAGGTCACCCCGAAGCGGCTCGCCGACTACCTCGAGGCGATGAGCAAGTCGGTGATGCAGACCGGCATCTCCTGGGCCGTCGTCGACAAGAAGTGGCCGGAGTTGCGCGAGGCCTTCCTCGGCTTC
>SCTU01000148.1 GCA_004297315.1 Dehalococcoidia bacterium
CCACCTTGCGCGACCACGTGCACGCTGGTGACACCAGCAGGGACGACGAAGGTCGAGGAGCCGACCGCGGTGTAAGAGACCGTCGTCGGCGCTGCCGCGCTGGCGGGAGTGCCACTGCTCAACCCGAGCGTCAACGCAACCGCGAAGACCGTCGCGGAGGCAACCGCCCCCAGAGGGAAACCGGGCCTGTGCTTCTTTAGAACCTGACGCATTCGATTCCTCCGCCAAGGATTCGTGTTGTGGTGCGATCGCACCATCATGCAATTGGGCGAAGACTAGGGCGATCGCATCAGTCAGGCGACGGGGTTGTACAGTTGGACGGAGAAGATTAGGTAAAGATCGCCAGCGACTTTGAAGTAAGTCGCTTACAAGAAGTGGCCTACGCTTGGGCGCTCGTCAGATTGGGAGTGCCGCGGTCTACCCGCCGCCGAGGATGCTGCGGCCGATCACCTTGAGTTCGAGCGTCGGTTTCACGCCCTCGAAAATTGGGAGCACGAGGGCGTCAACTACATAACGTGCGATCGGGTCCTCTTCGGAGTAGCCCCAGCCGCCGTGCAGCAGTTGCGCCTCGCGTGTCACCTCGCCGGCGATGTCGCACGCCAGCAGCTTCGCCATCGATGGTTCGACAGCGCGCGTGTCGAAGGTGCGGGCCGAGGCATAGGTCGCCTGTCGGGCGGCGGCAATGCGCACCGCCATCAGGCCGATCTTGTACTGCGTGAGTTGGTACTCGGCGAGCGGGAGGCCGAACTGGCTGCGCTGCACGACGTACTGGCAGGCCTTCTCCAGCGCCGCCTGCGCGACGCCGATCGCGCGTCCGCCGGTCTGCAGGCGGCCCGCGGCGAAGCCGCCCATCTGGAGGTAGAACCCCTTGTTGATCCCGGTGTCGCCTCCGACGAGGTTCGTGTGCGGCACGAAGAGGTTGTCGATCGCCAGGGTGAACGAGTGCATCCCCCGGTAGCCCGGCGTCGGGTTCGCGGTGCCCGAGATCACGCCGCCCTCGGGTTGTTCGTAGCGCCAGGCGTGGCCGTCGAAGGCGGGCTTCGGGATGATGAAAAGCGAGAGGCCGCGTGAGCCCGACGCCGGGTCGGGGTCCGTACGCGCCAGCAGCGCCAAGATCGTCGCGCGGCCGGAGAAGGTGCTCCACGCCTTCGCGCCGTTAATCCGCCAGCCGCGCACGCCGTCGTGCTCTGCCGGCTCCGCCTTCGTCTGGAGGCCCGCGACGTCCGAGCCGACGTTCGGCTCGGTCACCGCGATCGCGACGAGTTCCTCGCCCGCGGCGATCCGGGGCAGCCAGTAGCGGCGCTGCTCGTCCGTGCCGCCCGCCAGCAGCGCCTTCGTGAGGATCTCGGGCCGCGTGGCCAGTGACCCTGCCGCCGCGAGCGACGCCGCGCTCAGTTCCTCGGTGATGATGATCATCGGCAGGTCGCCCATGCCGGTGCCGCCGTATTCCTCGGGGATCGAAGAGCCGAAGAACCCCTGGTCGGAGAACGCCTTCAGCAGCGAGTCCGGCACCAGCAGGTCCTTGCGGTGGATCTCCTGCGCGACCGGCGCCACGACGCCCTTGGCGAAGTCGCGCGCGAGCGAACGGGTCAGCGTCGCGGCCTCGTCTTGGAGGTCGCAGCTGTTGACGCCGCCCGTTTCGATCATCTGCCGGCCGATGGCACGGATCGACGCCTCGGACAGCCCTCGCCGGATCGCCGACCGCGCCTCTGCCGTCTCCAGCGGGGCGACGTCCGTCACTTTCAGCCCGAAGTCGTCCCAGCCTGCCTCCACCTGCGACCGCGTCGCGTGCGCGACCTCGGCGGCGTACGCCAGTGCGAGGCGGCCCTGGAGTTCGTCGGCGGGCACCCGCTCGGCATACGCGACGAGGTCTTCCGCCGCGCGGATCTGGGTGGCGAGGTAGGCGAGGCGCTCCGTCAGCACCTGATGGTCGTCGATCGTCGCGCCGCTCGTGGTCGTGATGGCGCCCTGCCGCACGGCGGCATCGACGACGGCCCTGGTCGCCTGGGTCAACGCACGCGCGGCGGCGACGGGGTTCGCTTCGGTGGCGGTCATGTCCAGGCCCTTCGTGATGCCGCTAACGGCGGCGCGGGATCAGCACGGTGTAGTCGAGGTCGAGCACGACGTTTGGGTGGTAGCGCTCGCGGCCCTGGTCATCGGCGACCTTGAACGGCTGCTCTTCCGTCCTCGGGTCGCTGTTCTTCACGCCTACCAGCCGCAGCCGCAGCGCGCCGCAGTCCGGCCGGCCGAGGTCGATCCGTTCGAGGACATCGGTCCATGCGAAGACGGTATCGCCGGCAAAGGTTGGGTTGCTGTGCGTCCCGCCGTTGAAGGCGAGGATCCGTACGACGTTCTCGAGGCCGTTGAAGGAGAGCGCCCGCGCCATCGAAATGATGTGGCCGCCGTAGATCACGCGCTTGCCGAAGCGCGACCCCTTCAAGGCATGCGCGTTGAAGTGCGCTCGCGCGATGTTCTGGTACAGCCGCGCCGCCATCTGGTGCTCGGCCTCCTCGATCGCGACGCCCTCGACGTGGTGGATGCGCTCGCCGGGTTCGTAGTCTTCCCACCACGCGCGGCCGCCCGTGACGGCGGAGTCGAAGCGGGAGAGGTCGAGTTCGGCGGGGATGTGGAGGTGCTTCGCGTCGACGGCGGCGGGCGTCTTCGGCGCGTCGTCGACGCCGCTGTTGGTCGCCTTGTCGCGCTTGTCCATCAGCACCCAGCGGATGAATGAGAGCACCTCGTCACCGTGTTGGTTCTCCCCGACCGTGTGCACCCAGGTGACGCCGGTGTCGCCAGCCGAAGACTCCCGCCAGCCGAGCACCTTCGTCGACGCAGTGATGGTGTCGCCGGGGTAGACCGGGACGCCGAAGCGCACGTCCGCGTACCCAAGGTTGGCGACGGCGTTCAGGGAGACATCCGGCACCGACTTTCCGAAGACGGTGTGGAAGACGAGCAGGTCGTCCACCAGCTCGCGCCGGAAGCCGAGTCGGCGTGCGAACTCGGCGTCGCAGGCGAGCGGGTAGCGGTTCGCCGTCAGGGCGATGTAGAGCGCCTGGTCGCCCTCCGTGACCGTCCGCGGGACGGCGTGGACGATCTCACGCCCCGGCGTCAGGTCCTCGAAGTAGTTGCCGATGATCGATTTGCTGGCCGCCAACAAGCCCTCCCCGCCTCGCACGGGCCATTCTAGGGACGGCGGCCCGTTCGGGCAGCCGCCCGGCGGTAGACTCGGGGGGGGGTGATATCGAGGGCTGGCGAGGGGGGCTTCCGGATGGGTATGAAGGAACTGCAGGCACTGATCGAGGTGCTCCAGGCGGAAGTGGCGAAGGGGCGGGACAACCTCGTCACGGGGACGTGGCACCTGCACTTCGAACACCGTGGGGAGACGCCCGTCTTCTCCTTCAACAAGTGCGAGTCCGAGGTCTACTGCGAGGAGCGTCCGACGGTCTTCGCGGCGGACGGCACCGGGACGGTGATCGACAAGGGCGGCCCGCTCTTCGGCGGAGACTAGGCAGCCAGGCCGGGCGCGCGGGCGCTCGATGGGTGCTAGTCTGCGCGGCGCACGACCGGAAGGGAACCCTGTGGCCAACATCACGTTCAAGCACTACACCGTCGCCGTCCACGACCTGGACAGCGCCATCAAGCAGTACGAGACACGCTTCGGCATGTCCAAGGTAGGCGACCGCGCCTACAACAACATCGGCAAGTTCAACTTCCAGCCCATGGGCTTCAACGGCCAGACGATGTGTCACCTGATCTGCCCGGACACGGCCGACGGCCCGATCGCCAAGTTGATGCTGGAGCGTGTCAACCCCTTCAACCCCCACGGGGAGGGCATCTACCTGCTGGCCTACGACTGTGACAATGTCCCGGCGTTTGCCGAGCAAGTCACCTCGAACGGTGGCCGGATCAACGGCAATCCGGCGTTGGGCAACATCTGGGTTCACCCGACGGCCTCGAACTTCGTGCTGATGGAGATCTTCCCGAGGCGGTAACGCTGCCGCGGAGGCTAGTGCACATCCACGATGGGCCGGGGGACTCCCGGCCCATCTTCCTGCCCGGCTGCACGCCTGTCCTCGGCGCTTGGGGCAGAGGCGAGCAGGAAGAAGGGGATCGAAGCGGTCGCGACGGCGGCGGAGAGCAGCCAGCCCGCCCGGTAGTGGCCGGTCGTGTCAACGAGCCAACCGACGAGCCACGGGCCGACGGCGCCCCCCGTGGTGGTGACGAGCGCCGTGATGCCGTTGATCGTGCCGAAGGACTTGGTGCCGAAGTAGTCGGCGAGCATCGCCGGACGGACGGGAATCGAACCGCCGAAGCCGGGCGCGATGATCAGGATGCCGGCCGTGGCTGCCAGGTACGAGTCCGCGACCGCGAGGACTCCCAGACCGACGAGTACCAGGACCGAGGAGGCCGCCATGATCAGCCGCTTCGGCAGCCGGTCGCCCAGGTAGCCCGCGCCCAACCGACCGACGATCGAGAAGACCGTGAAGAATGCGACGCTCGATCCGGCCACCGCCTTCGAGACATGCGTCTCGCGTTCCAGGTACGGGATCTGGTGGATGACGACCGCGGTCGTGCTGAAGTTCATGAGCAGCAGGCCAATCGCCATGAAGATGAACGCGCGTGACCGCATCACCTGGCGGACCGTCATGCCCCAGCGCACGGCGGGCAGATCGTGCAGCCCGTCCGGGGATGCCCGCACGCCGTCCATCGGCTGAGGGTGTCCCTCCGGGCGCGTCCGGATGTTCACCGCGAACGCAATCCCGACGGTGAGCATGATCACCGAGAGCGCACGGAGGGCGCCGCGCCAGCCGAACCCCTCCACCATTGCGGCGATCCCCACTACCAAGAGGCCGCCGACGCCTCCGCCGACGGTCATGATCGACATCGCGAAGGCGCGGCGCGCCTCGAACCACGTCGCGATCGCGACGAGGCCGACGGACCCGCCTGCCGCCGAGGAGCCGATCGCGATCACCATCATGGCAGGGTAGAACTGCCAGATCGCCTGGATTTCGCTCATCAGGAGCACGCCGAGAGCGCTGATCACGACCCCGCCGAGCGCCACCTTTTGCGCGCCGAGACGGTCGATCGCGACGCCGATGAACGGCGCGGCTACGCCGCCGACCTCGGAGCGGAGCGAGAAGGCGAGCGAGGTCGCAGCGACGCTCCAGCCGAACTCGTTGATGACCTCGGTGAAGATCGTGCCGAAGCCGTAGAAGAACGATGCGCCGATCATCAGCACGACGAACGCAGCCGAACCGACGACGACCCAGCCCTCGTACACCCCGGGAAGCACGCGTCGAAGCATCAGGCGATATTACGCGCGGTTTCGCTAGGCGCACGCCAACCGTTCTCTTCGTTGCCCCGTGCCGCCTGCTGGCGCGCGTGGTAGGACGAGCGCACCAGCGGCCCCGACTCGACGTGGCGGAAGCCGAGGCTGAGCGCGACCTCCCGGAGCCGGGCGAACTCGTCGGGGTGGACGTACTCCGCGACCGGGAGGTGCCTCGGAGTCGGACGCAGGTACTGGCCGAGCGTCAGGAGTGTCACGCCGGCCTCGCGCAGGTCGGCGAACACGGCCTCGAGTTCGGGCGCGGTCTCGCCGAGGCCGAGCATGATGCCCGTCTTCAGCGGCACAGCCGGGGCGATCTCCCGGGCGTGCCGGAAGACGCCGAGCGTGCGTGCGTAGTCACCGCGTGAGCGGACGCCGCGATACAGCCGGGGGATGGTCTCGGTGTTGTGGTTGAGGACGGCGGGGCCCGCATCGAGCACGGTGCGCAGGGCATCGACGTCCCCCATGAAGTCCGGGATGAGGACCTCGACGTCGCATGTTGGGCGAGCGCGGCGCACCGCGCGGATGCAGGCCGCGAAGATCGAGGCGCCGCCGTCCGGAAGGTCGTCCCGGTTGACTGACGTGATCACTGCGTAGTCGAGGCCGAGCGTGGCGACCGTGCGCGCGAGCCGGACCGGTTCCAGTAGGTCGACGCCTTCGGGGCGGCCGCTGTTCACGGCACAGTAGCCGCAGGCCCGCGTGCAGGTGTCGCCGAGGATCATGAATGTGGCGGTACCGGCGTTGAAGCACTCGCCGATGTTCGGGCAGCGGGCCTCCTCGCAAACCGTGTGGAGCGACTGCTCGCGCAGCAGGTCCTTGATGTGGCCGAAGCGTTCCCCGGCCGGGAACGGCGCCTTGAACCAGTCCGGTTTCCGGTCGCGTGCGGCCAACGTCACGCCGGCACCGCCTCGACAAGCGTGACTCCGAAGACGTGGGCGAAAGCCTCGGCCATCGCGACGGCGACTGCCGGCAGCGATGGAGCCTCCCCGAGCAGGCGCGCCATTGATGTCACCACGGCGTCGTCAATGCCGCATGGGACGATGGGGTCGAACCAGGCGAGGTCGGGCGCCACGTTTAGTGCGAGACCGTGGCGGCTGATCCCCCGGTCGATGCGGACACCAACGGCGGCGACCTTCGCGCCGTCGACCCACACGCCCGGCCGACCCGACACGCGGCCGCCCTCGATCCCGCAGGCGCGGAGCGTCTCGATCACGACGGACTCGAGGGCGCGAACGTAGTCGCCGGCGCGCAGTCCGCGCCTGCGGAGGTCGAGCACTGGGTAGCACACGAGTTGGCCGGGGCCGTGCCACGTGACGTCGCCGCCGCGGTCCGCCTCGACCAATGGGGCGGGGAGCGCCTGCTCCGCAACCCGGAGCGAGGTGCGCGCCGCGCGCGCGCCGAGTGTGTAGACCGGCTCGTGCTCGAGCAGGGCGACTGCCTCCGGACCGCCATTTCGCACCACGTCGGTCTGGTGCGCCATCCAGGCACGCGCGGCGGCGTACGGGACGCGCTCGCGGCCCGCGTGGACTAGCAGGCCCACCGACTGGTTGCCGTTCATCCCAGACAGTCTAGTCCGGCCTCCAGTGCGCTACCCTCGATGGAACACTTGGACGAATTCATGGGGGAGCCGTGACAAACGACGGCGGGCGGGACGCACCCGAGACCCCCGATTGGGTCGAGACGCGCGAATGGACCGAGGCGCTACGCGACGTCGTGCGCTCGTCGGGGGCGGAACGCGCAAGCCGCCTGCTGCAGGCGCTCCAGGTCGACGCCCAACGCGCCGGCGTGCCCCTCCCGGTCACGTCGCGCACGCCCTACGTCAACACCATCCCGCCGGAGCATCAGCCGCCGTACCCCGGCGACCTCGAACTCGAGCGCAAGATCACGCGGCTCGTCCGTTGGAATGCGCTTGCGATGGTCACCGAGGCGAACGGACGCACAGCGGGCATCGGCGGGCACATCTCCACGTACGCTTCCGCGGCCGTCCTGTACGAGGTGGGGTTCCAGCACTTCTGGCGCGGGCCGGACGCCCCCGGCGGCCCCGACCTGCTCTACATCCAGGGCCACGCCTCGCCCGGCATCTACGCTCGCTCCTACATGGAGGGCCGGATCTCGGCGAAAGAGATGCGGAACTTCCGTCGCGAGTTCGCGGAGGGCGGTGGGCTCTCCTCCTACCCGCACCCCTGGCTGATGCCGGAGTACTGGCAGTTCCCGACGGTCTCGATGGGACTCGGACCGATGATGGCGGTCTACCAGGCGCGCTTCATGCGCTACCTGGAGCAGCGAGGGCTGATCCCGCCGAGCGACCGTAAGGTGTGGTGTTTCCTCGGAGACGGGGAGACGGACGAGCCGGAGTCGCTCGGCGCGATCTCGCTCGCCGCGCGCGAGGGCCTCGACAACCTGATCTTCGTCGTGAACTGCAACCTGCAGCGGCTGGACGGCCCGGTGCGCGGAAACGGGCAGATCATCCAGGAACTCGAGGCCGTCTTCCGCAGCGTCGGCTGGCACGTGTTGAAGGTGATCTGGGGCGGCGACTGGGACGCACTCCTCGCGCGCGACACCGACGGCCTGCTCGTCCAACGCATGGGCGAGGTGGTGGACGGGGAGTATCAGAAGTACGCCGTCGCGGGTGGCGCGTACACCCGTGAACACTTCTGGGGCGTCGACCCGCGACTGGCGCGGATGGTCGCCCATCTGTCCGACGACGAACTGCTGAAGTTGCGCCTTGGCGGCCACGACCACGAGAAGGTGTATGCCGCCTACCACGCGGCCACCACGCATCGGGGGGCGCCGACGGTGATCCTCGCTCGCACGATCAAGGGCTACGGCCTCGGGACTGCCGGCGAGGCGCGAAACGTCGCGCACCAGCAAAAGCACCTGGACGAAGACGACCTGCTCGCGTTTCGCGACCGCTTCATGCTGCCGTTCACCGACGAAGAAGCCGGGCGTGCGCCGCTGTTCCGGCCCGCCGAGGGCTCTCCGGAGGCCCGCTACATCCTCGAACGGCGAAACGCCCTCGGCGGGTTCTTGCCGCAGCGCCGTGTGCGCGAGGAGACCCTGCCGTTGCCCCCGGAGTCGGTGTTCGCGGAGTTCCTCTCCGGGTCGGGCGACCGGGAGGTCTCGACGACGATGGCTTTCGTGCGGATGCTCGCCGGCTTGATGCGTACGCCGGATCTCGGAAAGCGCATCGTGCCCGTGATTCCGGACGAGGCGCGGACGTTCGGGATGGAGTCGTTCTTCCGCGAGTTCGGCATTTACGCCCATGGCGGCCAGCGCTACACGCCCGTCGACCGCGAGAGCCTCATCTATTACAAGGAGAGCGCCGACGGGCAGGTCCTCGAGGAGGGCATTACCGAGGCTGGCTCGTTCTGCTCGTTGCTCGCCGCCGGGACCTCATACGCGAACCACGGCCGCGCGATGCTGCCGTTTTTCATCTTCTATTCGATGTTCGGCCTCCAGCGCGTCGGCGACCTCGCCTGGGCGGCGGGCGACGCGCGTGCACGTGGATTCCTGATCGGCGCGACGGCGGGGCGCACTACGCTCAACGGCGAGGGCCTCCAGCACCAGGACGGGCACAGCCACCTGCTCGCCTCCGCGATCCCGAATATGCGCTCCTACGACCCAGCCTTCGCCTTCGAGATCGCGGTGCTGCTCCAGGATGGCGTGCGCCGGATGGTCGAGGCACACGAGGATGGCCTGACCTACCTCACGGTAGGCAATGAGAACTACCGCCAGCCCGCGATGCCGGAGAGCGAGGGCGTGCCCGAAGGGATCGTGCGCGGCCTCTACCGCTTCCGTTCGCTCGCGCCGCTGGGCGCAGACGCCTCGGCGCCGCGAGTCCACCTGCTGGGTTCGGGTGCGATCATGAACGAGGTGCTGCGCGCACAGGAGATCCTGGCCGAGCGCTTCGGCGTCGCCTCGGACGTCTGGTCCGCGACGTCGTACACCGAACTGCGACGCGAGGCGTTGGCCGTGGAGCGCTGGAACGTGCTGCATCCGGAGGACGAGGCGCGCGTCCCCTACGTGTCCCAACTCCTCGGCGACGGGCTGCCCGTGGTCGCGGCCTCCGACTATGTGAAGGCACTTCCCGACGGCATCGCGAAGTGGATTCCCGGACGTCTCGTCTCGCTGGGCACGGACGGCTTCGGCCGTAGCGAGACGCGCGAGGCCTTGCGCGACCATTTCGAGGTCGACCGCAACCACGTCGCGTTCGCGGCGCTGGCGGCGCTGGCGCGCGAGGAGACGATCCCGGCACGCGTGGCAGTCGAGGCACGTTCCGCGCTCGGCATCGACCCTGAGCGCGGCGACCCGGCACGGGCATAGGCGAGGAGGCAGCATGGCTGAGTTCAAGTTGCCCGACCTCGGCGAGGGGATCACTGAGGCCGACGTGTTGAAGGTCTACGTCTCGCCCGGGGACACCGTCGCTGTCGACCAGCCGATCGTGGAAATCGAGACCGAAAAGGCGACGCTGGACGTCCCCTCCGGCGTCGCGGGGACGGTGACCGCCGTCCTCGTGCAGGCGGGACAGACGATCCCGGTCGGGCAGCCGCTGATTGAGGTCGGCCCGACGGGAGAAGCAGCGCCCGTCTCGCCCGGCGGTGCCCCGGCAGCAGTGCCCGCGCCCCCCGCGCCTACCGCCCAGCAAACACCGACGCCCGCACCCGCTTCGGAACCAGCACCGGCGTCCCCCGCGCCAGCACCGCCTGCGCCGGCCCGGGCCACGCCCGCGGCTCAGCAGGCGCAATCGGCCGCTGCCCAGCCCGCCACTCCGGGCCGGGTCACGCCCGCCGCGCCCTCCGTCCGCAAACTCGCGCGCGAGGTCGGTGTGGAGATCGGGACCGTGACCGGGAGCGGACCCGGTGGGCGGATCACAGACGACGACGTGAAACGCGCGGCGCGCGAGCGGAGTGCCGCCCCGCCACCAGCACCCACAGCGGCCGGAGAACAGCGGCGCGGCTTCGAGGTGCGCGCACTGCCGGACTTCACACAGTGGGGCGGGGTGACGCGTGAGCCGCTCTCGCGGCTGCGTCGCACCGTGGCACGGAACATGGCGCAGTCGTGGGCCGAGATCCCCCACGTCCATCTCTACGATCGGGCGGACATCACTGCGATGGAGGAACTTCGTCAGCAGTTCAAGGAGCGCGCGAAGGCGGCCGGCGGCAACCTCACGATCTCCGTGATGATGCTGAAGGTGATCGCCGCCGCCCTGCGGGCGCACCCGCGCCTGAACGCGAGCCTGGACGTCGACTCGAACGAGCTCATCTTGAAGCAGTACATCCACCTCGGCGTGGCGGTCGACACGGACCGCGGGCTGGTCGTCCCGAAGATTGAGGACGTGGACCAGAAGAACATCATCGAACTCTCGGTCGAGTTGAACGGGATCGCCGAACGCGCCCGCACCAACGCGCTCACGCTCGACGAGATGCGCGGCTCCACCTTCACGGTGACGAACCTGGGCTCGTTCGGCATCGGCCACTTCGATCCGATCATCAACTGGCCGGAGGTCGCAGTGCTCGGCCTGGGCCGCGCGGAGCAGACCGCTGTCTGGGACGCCGAGCGGAAGACGTGGGAGCCGCGGCTGCTGATGCCGCTCTCGCTGGGACACGACCATCGTGTGATCGACGGCGCGGACGGTGCGCGCTTCCTCACGTGGATCGTCGAGGCGATCAAGAACCCGCTCTTGATGGCGCTGGAGGGCTAACGTGGCCGACCAACTGCGAGTGGTCGTGCTGGGAGCCGGGCCGGGCGGCTACCCTGCGGCGTTCCTGGCCGCCGAGCGCGGTATGGACGTCACGCTGATCGACACGCGCGCCGCCCCGGGCGGCGTCTGCCTCTACGAGGGCTGCATCCCCTCGAAGGCGCTTCTGCACGCCGCATCGGTGGTGACTGAGGCGCGCGAGGCCGAAGGGATCGGGCTCGTCTTTGGCTCGCCGGCGCTCGACCTCGACCGGTTGCGCACTTGGAAGGACGGCGTCGTCCGCGGACTCACGGGCGGCCTGAGCCAGATCGCGCGCGCGCGGAAGGTGAGATACGTCCAGGGGCACGGGCGCTTCGTCGACGCGCACACAGTCCGCGTGGCGAATGACGGCGAGTTGACCGAGGTGCAGTTCGACGCCGCGATCGTCGCCACCGGTTCGTCCCCCTCGGTCCCGGCGCCGCTTCGCCTCGACTCAGCACGCGTCTGGGGTGCCCGCGAGGCGCTTGCGTTGCCTGAGGTGCCGAAGTTGCTGCTCGTAGTCGGAGGCGGCTACATCGGCCTCGAAATGGCGACGGTGTACGCCGCACTCGGATCACGCGTGACCGTGGTCGAGGCGACGGGCGGACTCCTCCAGGGCGCCGACCGCGATCTGGTCGAGGTGCTCGCAAAGCGGATAGCGGCCACCGTCAACGAGGTGCGCCTACACACGACGGTGCAGTCGCTCGCCGAAACCGAAGACGGCGGCGTCCAGGCTTCGCTTGCCGGGCCGTCTGGTGCCGAGGACGTGCGGTTCGACCGCATCCTGATCGCCACGGGCCGCCGCCCGAACAGCGCCGACCTGGGCCTTGAAATGACCCGCGCGCTCGTCAGTACCCGCGGCTTCATCGAGGTCGACCCGCAGCGGCGCACGGCGGAGCTCTCGATCTTCGCCATCGGCGATGTCGCCGGTGAGCCGATGCTCGCGCACAAAGCGACGCACGAGGCACGGGTGGCGGTGGAGGCGCTTGGCGGCGAGCCGAGCGCGTGGGAGCCGCCGGTCGTGCCGGCCGTGATCTACACCGACCCGGAGATCGCCTGGTGCGGGCTCACGGAGACCGAGGCGCGCTCGCGCAGCCTCGACGTGGACGTGGCACGCTTCCCGTGGAGCGCTTCCGGCCGTGCCGCCACCGCTGCCGACCGAGAAGGACTGACGAAGTGGCTTGTTGAGGCGGGCAGCGGTCGCCTGCTGGGTGCCGGGATCGTGGGACGCGGTGCCGGCGAGCTGATTGGCGAGGCGACGCTGGCGATCGAGATGGGCGCGCGACTGGAGGACATCCGGCGCACGGTCCACGCGCATCCCTCACGCTCCGAGACGTTGATGGAGGCGGCCGAGGCGTTCTTCGGCACCAGTCCTCACTTCCTCGCGCGGCGGCGTTAGGCTGCATCCGAGTCGGCGTTGGTCGATGGCAATAAGGAGGGGCGGCCTGCTGGCCGCCCCTCCGTTTGTGCGCTGTCGCAGCCGCCGAGAAGCGTGACTAGGAGTCGAGCCACCGTTCGGCGAGGGTTTCGGTCGCCCCGCCGTACGCACGGGTCTGGACGATGCCGCGGACTTCCGGCCGGTACGCCGTCCAGCCCACACCCGCACCTGCCTGAGAGGGCGGGTAGTACATCTTGTCGGCGTTGATGCGCTGGATCTCCCAGATGTACTCGCGGCGCTTCTCGACGTTGAGTTCGACCGACTGCTTCGCGTCGAGTTCTGTGATCTTCGCGTCCTTGACCCGGCCGTGGTTCTGCGGGTCGTCGCCGAACATCCGGCTGAAGTAGCTACCGACCTCCGGGAACGGGGTCTCGAGGCCCCACGCCATCCCCTTGAAGTTGGAGCGGAACGTCTGCGTGACGTAGACCGAGTTGTAGTCCTGGGTCTGGATCTCGACGTTGATGCCGCCCTCGCGCAGATAATTCGCGCTCGCCTCGGCCAGTGTGTCGAAGGTCGAGCCGTAGATCTTGTTCGCGAAGATGAAGGGGATCTTCTCGCCCTTGTAGCCGGAGGCGTCCAGGAGCTTCTTCGCCTCGGCCTTGTTGAACTTGAAGAACTCCCCGGCGGGGCCCATGTCCTTGCCCTTGGGGTCCAGCCACCACGCCGCGAATCCGGCGGGGACCAGGTTGTTCCAGAGGATCGAGACATCGAGTCCGGCGTCCTGCAACTTCTTGACGTTGTAGCCGGCCTCAGTCAGCGCGTCACGGTCTTGCGTCATGGAGACGGCCTTGCGGAAGCGGTCGTCACGCCAGACGGCGTTCGGCGCGGTCTCCGCCTTCTCGAAGTAGAAGAAGCAGAGTTGGGCGGGCATCAGGCCACGCCACTGCACCTTCGGCTGGTCCTTGCGGAGCTGGAGCACGTCGTTGGCGTTGACCCCCACGGAATGCAGGTTCCCGGCCTGGAACTGCGAGAGCCGGTTCGCGTACTCCGGGATGATCGCGAGGTCGATGCCGTCGAGGAACGGCTTCGGCTTGTCGTGGTAGTCGGGGTGCTTCTTGAATGAGAACTTCACGTTCGGCTTGTACTCGGACATGACCCAGGGGCCGGAGCCGATCATCTGCGTCTTCGGGTCGAACCCGCTGCCCGCTTCCTTCGGCTGGATCCAGAGCAGGTTCGAGTCGCCGATGAAGTCGAGGAACGTCGCGGTCGGCTTCGGGAGCGTGAACTTCAGCGTGTGCGAGTCGATCGCCTCGAGCTTGATGTCCTTCGCCGAGTCCTTGTTCGGCCCCTTGTCGTCGGTCAGGCGCTTCCACGAGAACATGACGTCCTCGGAAGTCAGTTCCCGGCCGCTCACGGGCGAAATGTTGTGGAACTTGACGCCCTTCTTGAGCTTGACGGTCCAGGTCTGCCCGTCCGTGGTCTCCGCGCTCTGGGCGATATCCGGTTCGACGCCCACTGCGTATGGGTTCTTGTCGCCGCGGGCTGCCACCTTGTAGAGCCGGCTGTAGCTGTACCCGGCGATGCCCTTCGCGGTGAACGACGCGTTGGCATACGGGTCGATCGTCACCGGGTCGGCGGTCAGGTCGCCCTTATACAGGCCGCCGCGCTTGATGTTGGCAAATGGGTCGCCGGCAGTCGCCTGGGCATTCGCCGCAGCCGCAGTCGCGGTCGGCTGAGGTGTGGGGGCAGCCGTCTTCTCCTTGCTGCTGCAGCCGACGAGCGCCGCCCCGACAAGCCCGAAGCCAGCGACGCCCGCGCCTCGCAAGATGGACCGGCGGGACAGCCCACCGCTGCGAGCGCGTGACCAATAGGTTTGCTCTTCCAACAGTCCACCTCCTGCACCCGTCGCGACGCCAGCGAAGCGTTCCCCCGCAGTGATTCGGTGGATGATACGCAAGGAATTCGTTAGCTGGATGCACTCTGCATGTGAGTTGAACATCTTGTTCGTGATGGGGTCACGCCGCCGGCTGGCGGCGTGACCCCATCGATGATCATTCGTTAGTCGAAGGGCTCTTCGAGGCGGCGCCGCGAATCTCGGCGGCCACCTTCGACCGCCTCGACACGACGGCGGATGGCGGCCAGGAACAAGACGACTCCGGCCCCAAGACGCCTCGCGATTCCCCTCGACTCAGGGCTTTCGACGAGATTCATCAAGATCCGGCCGCGCTGCCGTAAGGCGAACGTCTTCGGGGAGCCAACCGAGCAACGCGATCGATGATCGCTGGGGCGAAGCCATCTCCGCCTCCTAACCGGGGCATCTAAGGAGCCACGTATGAGTGTCTGGGGCTCTCCCAAGGCTAGTGCGGAGGAACCGCTGAGCCGTCTGAGTCGCGCGGAGCACATGGCGACCGCGGTTGTCGAGACAGAGCAGACTCGCACCCATTTGGGTCTGCCCACCGAGGCGAAGAACCCCGCCACCACGGAAGCGGTGCTCGCAGAGTCGGACGTACAAACGCTCACCGACCGCGCGTCGGAGGTTCTGATGCTCCGTGCTCCCCTCGACGGATGGGCGCGCACGGAGGAACTGGCCCAGGCAATCGTGAGTCTCGGCGATATCCGGAGAGACCTCGGAGCGATGCCCATCGACCTCGTTGCCGAGCGGATCATGGAGGCTCTCGACGCCGAGTTCCGACTGATTCGGCGGATTCTCGCCGATCAGATCGGCGACAAGTCGGTCGCGGTGGACGCGCACTCGCCGGAGCGTGACCGCGCGCTCGAACGGCTCACATGGCTTCTCGCCGTGCTCGACAGTCCCGAAGGGGCGGCTTCGTCCTCGCTGGCGAAGATCACCCGCACCCTGGATCCGCCGTCCGCACTCGTCTGAAGGGACGGCTTCTCCTCATCACCACGGGATTGGCGCGCCGGTCCAGCCCCGGCGAGGTCGGGCCTGATCAGTCCGCGCTGTGAAGCGCCTTCTTCAGGTTCTGGAGCGCCCGGTAGGTCAACGCCCAGACCGATTGCTCATTCTTGCCGATTTGTCGCGCGATCTCCTTGGCGTTGAGGTCATTGAAATAGCGCAGGACGAGGACTTCGCGCTGGGTCTCCGGCAACCGGGCGATGGCGGCGCGCAACTCCTCAACGTCGCACGCCGACTGGAGTTCACGCTCGGGTGACCCGAAGCGCCCGTGGTCCGCGATCTCCGGCGCGTCGTCCAGGGCGACCGTCTGGCGGCGGCGTCCGACCTCAGTCATCGCCTGGTTGTGCGCGATACGGAAGAGCCAGGCGTCGAAGCGTCCGTGATCGCGGAGCTTCGGCAGGTCTCGCCAGGCGAGCAGGAAGGTCTGCGAGGTCACATCCTCGGCCAGTTCGTTGTCCCGGACCATCGCGGAGATGTACCGCGACACTGAGCGGACACGCTGCCGGTAAATCCGTTCGAAGGCCAGTTGGTCGCCGCGCTGCGCAAGCACGACGTCATCCGTCGTCGCTTCGGCCTCGGCGGCCGGGGCTGGATCGGCGACCGCGCTGGCGTACGGGCTGGCCGGTCCGGCGAGCATCGCCCGCGCTTCAGACGCTAGTTCGGCTTCCATCTCACACCCCCTGCTTGATGGCCCCTGCATAAACAGAGACCCGCCAAGGGGTACGCTTCTTACAGTTTTGATATCGCGGATCACAAGTTCTGGAGATTTGAACTGCTAAAGGGATAGATCGGAAGACCTAAGGGCGGGGCTTCAGCCCCTTCTTAATCAACCCCCACACACGCTCCACGCCGATCTCAGGGGCGTTATCCCGCAATTCTTTGATCCGTATGACCACTTCCGAGAGGGCGGCCGGATCCGCTTCAGCCTCCGCGGGGTCCTGCTGAGGCTCAAGTGCCGCGGGCGATTGTTCGTCGCTGATCATCGGGTGCTGTCCTGGCGGAGGTGGGGTTTGAACAGATAGGCCCGTACGCGGTACCCGCCTGACGGGCCAGATACGTCTCTTCACCATCGTTTAACCAACCTCTTCTCGCCGCTCCAACGTCAGGGAGCGGCCACGCCAGCGCCTACTAGTCGACGGCCTCAGCCCCACTGCGCCCGCAGTGGTGATTCATGCCAGGAGGTCGCCCTCTGGTGGAGCACCGATGAGTAAATGGTGCGGTTGGATGCGGCTGATGCGAGCGCTTGCGTGGGCGCTTCTGGTCGTCTCGCCCATGCTCCCGACTCCCCTTCACGCCCAGTCTTCACCCGCCCTTGAAATCGCGAGTATCCACCATGATCCGGCCGGCACGCTCGCGATCTTCCTCCGCGCCGGGGGGGGCCGGCGCTCGGAGATCCGCAGTCTGACGATGTTCGTCGACGACGTGCCGGTCGTCCTGGAACTGAGCCGGCGCGCGGATATCGCCGACCTCGCGCTCTTTCTGAGCCTCGACAGCAGCGGGAGCATGGACGGCGTGTCCATCCGCTCCGCGCAGGAGGCGGCGGCTGCGCTGGTGCAGCGGCTGCCGGCGGAAGACCGCGTTGGCGTGATTACCTTCTCGACAGCGCCGAGGGTGGTCTCCGGCCTGACGAGCGGTCGAGGCTCCGTCCTCGCCGCCATCCAGCAGATTGTCGCGGACGGACCGACCTCGCTTTACGACGCTGTCGCGATGAGCGTCCAGCAACTGGAGCAGGCCCCCGAGAAGCGTCGCGTGGTGCTGCTCCTCAGCGACGGACAGGATTTCGGCGGCGTCTCGAAGATTGGGCGGGAGGCCAGCATCGAGCGCGCGCGCCAGAGCGGCGTCGTGGTCTACACGGTCGGCCTGGGCCCTGACTACGACGAGTCGTATCTCGTCGCTCTCGCCGAGGCGACCGCGGGCCAGTTCTTCCCCATGCGCAACGGCAGCGACGCCGCGGCACTTACCGCGCTGTTTGAACGCCTCGGGGGAGAACTCGGCGCCAGCGAGCGATACGAGGTGCCGATGCGCCCGCTCACCGCTGGGACACATCGGCTGACCCTTCGCGCGGTGGTGGGTGGGCGCGCGGCGTCCACGTCGACGACGTTTGCGGTCGACAACGCCGGCCTCATGGCACCGGCGGTCGTCCCGCCCTCGGCTCCGGGTGACCCGATCGAGGTGCGGATCAATCCGCGGATCGCACCCTGGAACCTGTCATTCGAGGCGCGTGTCGGCGACGACCGCGTGGTCGTCCGTCTGCCGTCTCCTTCGTCGGACATCTTCCTGGTGGACCCGTGGGCGTTCGCGCCGGGCACGCAACGGGTGGAGATCGTCGCCTTCGCCTCGGGTGGCGTCGCGCTCGCGCAGGCCGTGAGCATCGACGTGCCGAAACTAGCTCCGCTGCTCTCCGTGTCCGTCGCCGGCGGTCAGCTGGTGGCCCAAGGACGCATCCAGCACTCGACCGCCCCGACCCTCGTCGCGTACGAGGGGGATACCGAGGTGGGCCGCAGCACAACCGGCACCCTTGCGATCCCGACCGTGGACAAGGTGACGCGCGTCGACCTCACGGACGCCAGCGGGCTCGTGCTCGCGACGGATGAAGTCACGGACGAAGCGGTCCTCGGTGCGACCTCCAGCCAGTCGCGCACGATGGTGCTGATCGTGATCGTGGGGCTTGCCGCCGCTGCGGGTGGTGCGTCCTGGTACCGGCGGCGGCAGATCCAGCGGCGAAAAGAGCGGTTCCTCCACCTGCCGTCGCCGAGGCGCTCACCTGCGCTGGAGCGCGCGGCCGTGGAGACCGCGCACGAGCAGAGCACGCTCGGCCGGCTCATCGTCCTCGATGCGGCCGGCAACCGCCGGCTCATACCGCTGACACGCCGTCCCGTGACCGTCGGCAGTTCGCCTCGCTGTGACGTGACGCTGGCCGACGTCGAGGTGCGGCCGGTGCACCTGCGGATTACAGCGGTCTCGTTCACCGAAGTGCAGGTCCATGCGCTCGGTGACCGCGGCTCAAAGCCATATGAGAGCCATGACCAGGACGAATGGCTGATCGCACAGGTCGGGGAGCAAATCGACCTCGGTTCATACCGGCTCCAGATCGAGATGGATCCGACGGCTGACGCGGTGCCTGCGCTCGGGGGAGAAAGATGACAGCCATGACGATGCCCCCACCTTCGGAGGGCAGCGCAATGTCACGACGGGAAGATACGGGCGCGCTGGACATCTACGCCGTGCTCGGCGTCACGCCCGACGTCATGCCTGCGCTTGCGCAAAAACTGTACTGGCTCAAAGTCGAACGGGAACAACTGGCGCTGGACGAACCGGAGACGGCGCGCCGGATTTCCGAACTGAATGACGCCCTCGCGACGGTACTGGACAGCGACCGTCGGGCGGCCTACGACCGCGACCACCGCAAGCCTGCAGGGGCGGCCCGGCCAGCGGACAACTATCGCCGGCGCCGTGTTGGTGCGGCGCTGGGCATGATGCTGCTGACCATTGCCGCCACGCTGTTCACTGCCTTCAATGCGGGGCCGTTCCTGCTGGCCGTGACGGTGACTGCAGGGATGCTCGCAGTGATCGCAGTGGTCTCATGGCCGCGGCGTGGATGGACGAAGGACGCGGGGCCGTTCGCCGCACTCCAACTTTCGGCCGATGCGGGAAGGACCGAGGTGGACCTCGCCTACGAGACGCTGGGCCACGAGTTCCTGCGACGTCTGAAGTCAGACGCGAAGGTCATCGCCCGGCTGGAACGGCTGGATCGGGCTTACACAGACGCCGTGCGGATCATCGCCACACGCGGCGGCGGTATGCCGGCCCTGCGGCGCCACGTCGTGCTCCGGGCGGCCAGCCGAACCGCACGGGCGCTCTGGGTGGCATTGAGCGCGCTGATCAACTTCCTCGGCGCGGCGGCGCTGGCCTTGCTGCTGTGGGTGACGCGGGCCGCCGCATGGCTCGC
>SCTU01000149.1 GCA_004297315.1 Dehalococcoidia bacterium
GCCCGGCACCGGGCCGGTGTGTCCAGCGCGACCGGGGAAGCGCTTCTTCCCGCCGACGAACGTCTCATCGGCCTCGATGATGCCCTTCAACTGTTCGAGCACCACGGCCCCCATCGCGCCCCGGATGCGGTGCGTGAGGAACCATGCCGTCTTGTACGAGACACCGACCGTGCGGCCCAACTGGGAGCTGCTCATGCCCTTCTTGGACTCGCACATCAGGTAGACCGCGACAAACCACTTGCGAAGCGGCAACTTGGAGTCCTGGAAGATCGTCCCGGCGAGGACGGTGAACTGGTAGCCGCACGTCGCGCAGTCGTAGGCGAACCGCTTGGAGTCGTACTGGTGCTTCTCACCCTCGCAGCGCGGGCACTTCACCCCATCCGGCCAGCGGAGTTCGGTCAGCACCTTGCGGCATTCGGCGTCCGTCCCGTAGTCGTCCATGAGTTTGAAGAGGTTCGTGTCCATGAGTAAGAAACCGCCGAAGAAAGCCTCTGAGATGACGAGTGAAGAACTGGCGAAGCGGGTGTTTCCAAAGGAGGTCGTGAAAGACCTGAAACACATCGCCGCGCCGAAGTCTCCCCCTCAGAAGTCATCCTAATGACGAACGGTTACCGTGTCAAGTATACAGTCCCGGGCTAGCCCGCGTCGAGGGCCGCGCGCGCGCCAACGGGATCGCGCATCCCGTACGACGTCTCGAGGTCGTCCAGCGCGCGCTCGCGCGCCGCTCCCCACGCCGCCAGCATCGCCAGCCTTGCGGTCCGCTCGCCCGACCCGTGGTCATCCGGGAGCCTCAGGCGAGCGCACTCGGCTTCGGCCCGGTCGAAGGCCGCGAGCGCTGCGCGCACCGCCTCGATGTCCCGTGGTGCGGTCATTCGGCCGGAAGCGTCCGGATGAGCACGATGTGGTCGGTCGCAGACTCGGCCGCCCAGACCTCGCCGGGGCGGCCGTGGATCTGGCGCACGTTGCCGGGCTTACCCGCGAGCGGGAACGACTGGAACTGGCCACTGGCCGGGTCGTAGCGGACGAGGGCGTTTGCGCCGAAGTCGGAGAGCCACACCGCATCCCGCTCGTCGACGTATACGGCGTACGCCTGCGGGGCCTCCCCCGGCAGTCTCCGCTCCGTCCATTGCTTGCTCGTGGGGTCGTACATCGCAACTTGCCCCGCGTTCCACTCGCTGACCCAGACCCGTCCGCGCGAGTCCGACCACACGCGTCGCGCGCCCTGACGTGCCGTCGGCGGCTCGACCGCGTCGGCCCGCCCGCTGTCGACATCCACCCGCGCGATGTGGCTCCCGGCGAGTGAGGCGTACCAGACTGTGCCGTCCGGCGTCGTCGTCATGCCGTACGGGCCAGCGCCACGTGGGGCGTCGAACACGCGCACCTCCGCTGTCGCGGGGTCGACCACGCCGTAGATGCCGCTCTGGCCGGTGAACCAGACGCGGCCGCGCCGGTCGAAGGTGGCGGTGTTGAGGTTGGCGCCTCGGCGGCCCGCCGGGAGCGGGAAGACCGTCACGCCGTCGGTCTTCGAGTCGACGCGCACGATCGCGTTCAGTCCGCTGTCGGTCACCCAGGCCGCGCCGTCCGCGGCGACAATCACACCGTGCGGTGACGATCCGGCCCCGAGCGGGATCTGTCGCGTCTTCCCGGTCTTCGGGTCGAAATAGCCGAGAGCACCCTGTCGCTGTGCCGTGTACCAGACGCCGCCGTCGGCTGCGGGCGCGACGTCGTGCGGCCCGGCGCCGGCCGGCACCGCGAACCGTTGCACCTCGAAGCGAAGCGCACCCGATGAAGGCGTCCCCGTGGCCCGAGCGGTGGCCGTCGCGCTCGGTTCAGCCGGCGCGACCGTAGCGGATGCGCGCGGCCCCTCGGCTGCGCGGTCGCCACACGCCGCGATCACGGCGAACGACGCTGCGCAGAGAAGCGTGCGTGACCTGGTGAGCACCGGCACACCTTCCTCGGGACGGTGGCCTCCAACCGTAGCACCGTGGAGGCCGCGCATTTGGCCAGCCTCGACGCGCCGGTATGCTGGCCTCATGCGACACCTCAACACGCTGCGAGCGGACGGGTCGCTCTGGTCGCACGTCGTGATCGCGCGGGCCGGCACGTTCGGCTGCCGCACCGCGATTCCTGCGCCCGTGGTCACTCGAGGCCGTCGCTAGATGCTGCTTTGGGCGGCGAGGGTCGCGGCGCTCGTCGCCGTCGGATTCGCGTGCTACCTGACGCTCTCGCCCGAGCCGGCGGGGGCCGGGGTGCTCCCGGACTGGGTGGGGCACCTCGGCATTTTCGCCGGGGTGGGCGCGAGTTTCGCGTTGCTGCATCGGGCTTCGGCGTGGCCCGCCTCGCGCCTCCGTCTCGTTGCGCTTGCCACGGCGTTCCTCGGCGTGGCGACGGAGGTCGGGCAGTCGTTCACCGGGCGTGACCCCAGCGTCGTCGACCTCGCCTTCGACCTTGCGGGCGGGCTCGGCGCGATCCTGGCGGCCGACGCGCTGCTGAAGCGGCGCATCAGTCCCCGCCGAAGTTAGCCGGGCAGCCCGCTGCCGCACGCTTACGCACAGCGCGCCAGGTGCTCCCGCAGCAGCCGGTTGAACTCGTCCGGAGCCTCGAGGTTCGACAGGTGTCCGGCGCGTTCGATCACCGCGAGCGTGGCACCGGGGATCTGCGAGGCCATTGGCTTCGTCACGTCAGCCGGGATGAGCGTGTCCCCGCTCGAGGTGATGACGAGCGTGGGCACGTCGATCCCGGCGAGGTCGGGCGTGGAATCGACTCGGTCGGCCATCGCTTCCGACGCGACCGCGATCGCCTCCGCGGGCTGGCGGCCGATGATGGTCTGGACGCGCATCCGCAGGTCAGGGGAGGCATGCTCCGAGAGCAGCGGCGGCGGCGAACTCACGAGGAAGCCGTTGCCCTCCGCACGCAGCCGCTTCGCGAGGTCCTCGCGGCGCTGTTTGCCGGCCGCGTCGTCGCCGCCCGACTTGGTGTTGGCGAGCACGAGGCCCGCGACGAGGTCGCGGTGGCGACGCCAGAACGAGAAGGCCACGTATCCGCCCATCGAGAGCCCGCAGAGTACGACGCGGTCGATGCCGGTGCCGCCCAAGGCCATCGCGGCCACGTCGGCGGCAGTGTCCATCCAGCCCTCGCGCTGGCTGAGTGGCGCGCCACCAAACCCCGGCAGGTTTACCGCGACGACCGGCACGGTGTCGGCGAGACCGGTGGCCTGCTCGTCCCACATGTCGGCGTCCAGGGGAAAGGCGTGCAGCAGCAGGAGGCCCGTCGTCATCAAGATGCTCCCAACCGCGGGGGGACGCCCCGCGTATGCGAAGAGGTTTCCGAACCAGTATGGCTTGGCGGCGGTCGCGGCGCTGAATTCAGTCAGCGGCGCCAGTCAGGAACCTTCGAGGCGCATCGACCAGCATCGTCTGGATGTCCCGCTCCGCGACGCCCGCGGCCCGCAGCGCGGGCACCGCGACGGTGCTGACGAACAGGTAGCGGGTGGGGCCCGTGGGGGCGCCGACGGGGGCGCCCATGCGGATCGGCGCGGGTGCGTAGTCGTGCCCGAGCATCAGGCGCGACGCCCAACCTCGGTCGACGAGCGCCTTCACGGTGGCGTTCCGGCGTTCCCATGCGGGCCGGCCCGGCCCGCCCGGATAGCGGTCCATCGAGAGGTAGACGCCAGTGCGAAGCAGCGACTCGAGGTAGTCGACATCCTCGGTGTCTGCGCTGTGGCCGATGCAGATCCGTTCCATCGGCGCGCCTTCCTCGTGGAAGATTTCGACCTGGCGGGTGCCGACCTGTTCCGCCGCCCAGTGGTGGGTGCTGATCGGGCATCCCGTCTGCTTCAGCGCGCGCGCCGCGCCGCGCAGCACCCGTTCGCCCTCAGGGGTGACCCCGCCCATGTCGTTCGCGACCTTGATGGAGCCCGCCTTGATGCCCGTGTCCTCGATCCCCTCGCGGATCTCACGGACGAAAATGCTCGCGATCTCATCGAGGTCGCGTGCCCAGAACGAGCGGGGCACGTCGCGCCAGATCCCGGTGGCGACGACGACGTTCATCCCGGACGCCCGGGCGACGTCGCGGACGAACGCGACGTCGCGTCCGAGGTCCGGCGTGGTCAGGTCGATGACGGTGTCGATGCCGCCGGCCTTCGCCTCGGCCAGTTCGCGCACGGTATTCGCGCGGGTGCGGTCCCAGTCGAAGAGCCAGGGGTAGTGGCGGTTGTCCTCGCCCATCCCCACCAGCACATGCTCGTGGCTGAGGGTGACACCGAGTTTCGATGCGTCGACGGGCCCGAGGACGGTTTCGACTGAGGGCATGGCTTACCTCCCGCGGCGGCATCCTATCCCAACCATGGAAAGGCAACGGCCATGCGAGTGAGGGTGGTGGGTCCGCAGGGATTCGAACCCTGAACCGATGGCTTAAAAGGCCACTGCTCTGCCGTTGAGCTACGGACCCCGAGGAGATCGTACACGCGGAGGCGTTGACCTCGACGCGATCCTATACGGCCCCGCGCCGGGCGAGGATGGCCCAGGGCGTGCGGAGGATGATCCCGATGTCTCCGCCCAGGGAGCGCTTGTCGACGTATTCCACGTCCAGCAGCATGCGCGCGTCCCAGCCGATTTGACTCCGGCCGGAGATCTGCCACGTCCCGGTCAGGCCGGGCTTCACGGCGAGCCGTCGCCAGCCGTGGCCCTGGTATTCGGCCTCCCAGGCGGCGATCGGACGAGGCCCCACGACCGACATCTCGCCGCGGAGCACGTTGATGAGCTGAGGCAATTCGTCAACGCTCCATGCGCGGAGCAGCCTCCCCAGACGGGTGACGCGAGGGTCCAACGCCCGCTTGAACTCCGGGCCTTCGACGGCCGCGGCGCGCATCGCCTCATGCATCCGGGACTCGGCGTCCGGCACCATCGTGCGGAACTTGATGCAGACAAAGCGCCGGCCAAGGTGGCCGAGGCGTTCCTGACGGAACAGGACCGGCCGGCCGGACTCAACGATGATGGCCACGGCAGCGATCAACCAGATGGGCATCGTGATCATGATGACCGCGATTGCGACCGTGATGTCGAGCATGCGCTTCAGCAGGTGGTAGCCGAGGTGGGGCTCACGCGCCGTCTCAACGGAGACGGGCATGCCGTCGGCGATACTCGACGCAGCGGCCATCGACCGAGAGAATCGCACGCTGGTCCAGGCTCCCATTTACCCGCCGCCCGCGCATCGTAGCCGCCGTTTGCGCCAATGTCGTCAGGTCAAACGACTCATCTCTGACGTTGTTTCTGACGCCGTGCGTGACGGTCGTGTTGCCGGAATACGGAGCGCCGGTAGAGTTAGGCGAACCACCGAAAGGGCGAATTCAGTGAGTCGGACCGGTCTACTGGCGCTCCTCGCCAGCTTCGTGGTGGTGACCGCCCGGCATACTTCTACTTCTCCAGATCCGCCCCCGATCGGGATTCGCTCGCGACCACGGGTCTCATCGCGGTGATCCAAAATTCGCAACTCCGGGTGGTGGACAGCGCCGGGGCTAACGCAGGCGCGGTGGAGGGCGTCCCGGTGGACGGGCACGTCGGGTGGTCTACGGACGCGGCCAGCCTGGGATACGGACGTGGTGACACCCTCTTCCTTCTGGTCGCCGACGAACCTCCAGTTCAGTCGAAAACTCAGCACGATCGTCCCCGGCTCGCGGTTCTTCTGGTCCCCGTCGGGCAAGGAAGTCCTGGTGCAGACCGGCACGGGCGTCGCGGTGGTGGACAAGGCCGACAAGCAAATCTGGAAGATGGACGGCGTGAAGCCGCTCGGCTGGTGGTCAGTCACCGGGATCAAGGGCTCGGCGGTGCTGGTCACCGACGGGGCGAAGACGCGCATCGTGAGCACGTATAACGACCAAGACCTGTGGACATTCGCCGCGCCGGGTGCCTTCCCCAGCCCTGCCGGGACCGCCGTCCTCCTCCAGCGTGGGGACGGCTGGTTGCTCTGGGAGCCGCTCACCGGAATGCGCCCGATCCCGAATGTCGCGGCGAGTGCGACAGCCGCCTGGGAGCCAAACGGCCAGCGGGTCGCGATCGAGGGGCCCGGTTCCAGTGGCGTGGTCATCTTAAATACGGCAGACCTGACGACCTCGACGTTGGGCGTCGCGGGAGCAGTGACCGGCTGGGGGGCGGGCGAGATCGCGGTGATGCGCGAGGGTGCGGTGAGACTGGCAACGCCAGACTCGCGTGAAACGAAGGAGATCGGCAACGCAACCTTTGCCAGTTTCCAGCCTGCAGCACCAAAGGCCGAGAGAGGGACAAAGCCCGGGCCGGTCAAGTTCGTCCCGGTGGCGAAAGTACAAGACGGTCAGGGAATGTCCGTCGCAGTCGCCCCAAACCCGGACGGCCAGATTCTCTACATCGCGGACATCACCGGCCGGGTGATCGCCGACCGAGGCGGCACACAGGCCACTGTGCTGGACATCCGCAATCAAGTGACGGTGTGGGACGAGTCCGGCCTGCTCGACGTCGTGCTGCACCCGAAGTTCCCGCAGAACCGCACGGCGTACGTCTATTACGGCGTCGGTGGCGTCACCGACAAGGGCGGGGTTGGGCCGCGGCGAGACCTCATCGCTTCGTTCGAGATCGGCCCCGACGGAATGTCTGCCGTCCCGAACACATTCCGCGTCCGGTACACAATTCCGACCCCGCAGGAGACGCCGATGTCGCACAACGGCGGCACGCTCGCCTTCGCTCCGGACGGCAAGCTGTACCTGGGGCTCGGCGACCTGGGCACCTATGAGGCCGCTGCGGACCCCTCGCCGCAGTCGGTCATCGGGTCATTCCTCGTGCTCGACGTCGATCAGCCGGGGGAGTGGACCGCCACGAAAGTCGCGTACGGCTTCCGTAACCCCTTCCGCTTCTCCATTGACCCAGTTACCACACAGGTCTGGATTGGCGACGTGGGCGGCTTCACCCGTGAAGAGATCGATATCCTCGCGCGAAATGGAAACTTCGGATGGCCCCTGCGCGAGGGCGAGGTCTGTCGGGACACGCTGACGGACTGCAACTCGCCCGGGCTGCCGCCGGTGCATGCCTGGGCCCCGTATTCCGGGGGGCACGACTGCGGCGCGGGCGTTATTGGCGGATTCGTGTATCGAGGGAGCGCGATTCCCGACCTGAAGAACTGGTACCTCTATAGCGACCTGTGTTCGGGCGACATCCTCGCGATCGACCCGGCGGCGACCGTACCGGAGTCGCTGACGCTGGGACGGGTGCCCGGGGCGCCGAAGTGGGGGGCCGTCGTCGACCTCGTACCGGACGCCAAGGGAGAACCGCTGGTCGTTGGCCTCCCGGGCGGCGTCTTCCGGATCACGGCAGGCGGCAACTGACCGTCGGGCCGCGTTCCGAAGCCGCCCGACGTTAGACGTCCAGCGCCGAGTACGATGCCCCTGGACCGTCGGAGGTGACCATGCGATTGCCTGTCGAGTTGCAGTCCGGTGAGTCGGTCGTCCTGCTGGTCCGGAGACACTGGTTCTTCCTCGTTGCACCGCTCCTCGGAGCGCTGCTCGCGATGCTACTGCCGCCCGCGGTGGTACTCGCCGTCGTCATGCGCACGGACGGACCGAAAGCGCTCGACGTCGTGCTCGTCGCCGTGTCGCTCGTCTACGCCGCGGTGCTGGGCGTGCGCGCCTACTTCGTCTGGTACGCCTGGGCGCACGACGTCTGGGTGATCACGAACCAGCGGCTGGTGGACGGGCAGAAGCCGGACTGGTTCCACGAGAAGGTGTCCACGGCAGACCTCGTGCAGGTGCAGGACGTCGGCCTGGACCGCACCGGCCTGCTCGCGACGCTGCTGAAGTTCGGCGACCTGCGCGTGCAGACGGCAGCCGAGATCGAGCAGTTCATCCTGCGCAAGATCCCGCGGCCGCAGGACGTCCTCGCGGTCCTCGACCGCACCCGCGACGCCGCCCGCCACGAGGCGCCTCCTTCGATCTGAGCCGTCTGAACTTGCCGTCGCGCGAATGCCCGGCGACTATGGACAGGCGGCGGCGATCTCGGGGGTTGGGATGTCGTTTCGCGGGCCGCGCCCGAGGTTCCAGCGCGCATCACGCCGCGCGCGTCCTCCCGTCCACTGGATCGTCCCCGCCGGCGTGATCCTCGCAGTCGCGCTCCTCGTCCTGGTCGCGAGCGCGGCGACCCGCGGGCGCCCGGCCGAGTCGGCGAGCGCGGACGGCGTGGTGACGGCCGCGCGGCATGCGGCCCGCCCGCCACGCGAGGTGCTCGCCCCACGAGGCCCCGCGCCCCGCGTGGACCGGGCGTCAGCGGCGCCGCTCCCGGCCGTCCCCGCGCGCGCCTACATCCTGGTGGACGAGGCATCGGGCGCCGTCCTCGCGGAGTCCGGCGCCTCGCTCCGGCTGCCCCCGGCCAGCGTGACGAAAATCGCGACGGCGGTCCTACTCCTTGAGCTGGGACGCCTGGACGACACCGTCACGGTGGACATGGACTTCGACGACCTCGAACCGGACAGCACTGTCATGGGGTTGGCGCGGGGCGACCGTTACACCTTCCGCGACCTGCTCTACGGACTGATGCTCCCCTCAGGCAACGACGCGGCGCTCCTGATCGCGCGGGCGGTCTCCGGAGACGAGACGCGTTTCGTGAACACGATGAACGCGCTGGCGGCCCGGCTGGAGCTCAATGAGACGCATTTCACCGACCCGCACGGCCTCGGCGGCCCGCAGCACTACACCACCGCGCGCGACCTGGCCACGCTCACCCGCTACGCCTTCACCGTCCCCGGGTTCGCCGAGGTGGTCCGGGAGACGCGCTGGGAGGCGCACGGCTCGAAGCCGATCCCGATGTGGAACTCGAACGTGTTCCTGTACATGTATGACGGGGCCGACGGCGTGAAGATCGGCTACACCGAGGAGGCCGACCGCACGCTGGTCGCGTCCGCGACGCGCGACGGCCATCGGCTGATCGTGGTGGTCCTCGGCGACAGTTACGCGGCGACGCACGCCGGTGACCTGCTGGACTGGGCATGGGAATCCGCGTGCTGGCCTGCGGCTGGCGGCGGCTGTGCGCGCGTAACGTCGCCCGAGTGAGCCTCGATCGCTAGCGGTACTGCCCCACGAGGAGCGGAGGCTGGGTCGGCCCAACGCGCGAGTCGTCGGGCTCGGCGGTCACCGCGACGGTGTCGCCGCGCTTCAGGCGGATGTCGACCGCCTTCGTCCACGGCCCTTCGCGGTCGGCGCCGATGATCGAGAGCGACTTCGGCGCCTCGCCCGGACGGCTCACCCAGACCTGGTAGACCTCGGCCCCGGGACGCGTCGGAAGTCCACCCAGCCGGACCGAGGCGCGCGAGCTCGATCCCTCAACGGCGAGTTCGAGGAATGCGCCGCTGCCTGCATTGAGCACCAACTGCTGCGGGGGCGTCCCGCGCGCCGGAAAGACGCCTGCGAGGTTCAACGCCACGAGAATTGCGGCAGCCGCCGCCGCGGCGGCCAGCATCCCGGGGATCCAGCGACGGCTGCCCCGCTTCGTCTCCAGGCGGGCGGCATCCAGGATGCGGGCGCGCAACGCCGGGGAGGGCTCCGCCTCCGGCGCCGCCGAAGCGAGGGCCAGCACGGCGGCACGCGCGCCGGCGTACTCCTCGTGCCAGTGCTCGGCGAGGTGGTCCTCGACCGTGGCGCGCTCGTCCGCGTCGAGCAGTCCGAGCGCGTACGCGCCGGCAAGTTCGCTGACTTCTTCGCAGGTGAGTGGGGTCATGAGGCTGCCCCCAGTCCCAGCGACCCGCGCAGCGCCCGGATCGCGTGGTGCATCCGGCTCTTCACCGTGCCGAGAGGCACCCCCGTGCGTTCTGCGATCTCACGATGGGACAACTGCGCGAAGTATGCGAGTTCCACCGCCTCGCGATGCTCGGGAGACAGGGCGAGCAGCGCCGACCGCACGCGGTCGGCCTCCATCGAGGTGACGACGGCTTCGAGGAGGTCGATGGCGTGCAGGTCCACCCGGTCCGGGACAGCCTCGCCGGACTCGCGCCGGCGGATGCGGCTCCGGACTGCCTCGACAGCCCGACGGTGGACGATGGTCAGCAGGAGCCCCTCCGCCGACCCCCGGTCGGGCGAGAGGCGGTCGGACTGCTTCCAGAATGCGAGGTAGCCCTCCTGGACGGCGTCCTCGGCGGCGGGCGCGTCACCGCTCAACACCCGGAGCGCGAGGCCGTAGGCGCGGCGGTGGGTGGCGTCATAGAACGTGGCGAGCGCGTCCGGATCCCGGCGACGGAGACGCCCCACGAGGTCGTCCATGGCGCGCCGTCCTCCTCCGCACCCGCGGCTGGTGCGCGTCGGGACGGATTGTAGGCTCATGAACTGGCGCGGGCGCCGGACGGAGATTCGTCCGACGCCCGCACCCCGGATCGCGATGCGCGGCCTTGCTCCGCGATCCGTTTCACGATCGAGCGGGACGAGGTGAGACATAACGGACACCTCAAATCGCTCGTGTCCGTAGTTCGAGCGAAGTGTCCGGGCGGTTCACTCGGGGAAAATCAGCGAGCGGCGGCCGCGGGGACCACGATCGGCACTCCGCTGTGGGGGTGCGCGAAGACCGTCACGTGCGGGCCATAGGCCGCCAATACGTGCTCGGACGTCACGACGTCGCTCGGCGCGCCGGAGGCGAGGGTCCGGCCCTGGTGTAGAAGGAGGAGGCGGTCGCAGGAGGCGGCGGCGCTCGTCAGGTCATGGACGACGATCAGGATTCCGGCGCCTTCCTCGGCGAGCGCGCGCAGGAGGTCGAACAGGGTCGCCTGCGCTTCCGCGTCGAGGTTCGCACTTGGCTCGTCGAGGAGGAGCAGGCGGGCCTCCTGCGCGAGGGCGCGCGCGATGAAGGCGCGCCGCCGCTCGCCGCCGGACAGCGTGCCGAGGAGCCTGCCCGCGAACGCGTCGCATCCCGCACGCCGCATCGCCGCTTCCACAACGCGGCGGTCGTGGCCCGACTGCCTGCGCAGCAGCCCCAGGTGAGGGAAGCGCCCGAGGGCGACGAGTTCGCCTGCCGTCATCGTGGGCGGCGCGTCCGGCAACTGCTCGACGACCGCGACGAGGCGAGCGCGCTCGCGCCGGTCGACCTCGCCGATCGGCCGGTCGAGGAGCCGGATGTCGCCCGTGGCGGGGCGTGTCCCCGCGAGCGCGCGGAGCAGCGTGCTCTTGCCTGCGCCGTTTGGCCCCACGAGGCCGACGATCTCGCCGGGGCGTACCTCGACGGAGACGCCGTGCACGATCTCGCGACCGCCGGCATGCACGGTCACGCCGCGCGCCTCGAGGAGTGCGGTGGCCGCGGGTGCGGCGGTCACAGCACCCACCGCCGTCGCCGGCGCATGAGGACCAGGAACGCCGGGCCGCCGATGAACGCGGTGATGATCCCCAGTGGCACTTCCTGCGGCGCGATCGTCGTCCGCGCGAACGTGTCGACGAGCACGAGGAAAGCCGCGCCATAGATGAGCGAGAGCGGGAGCAGGCGGCGGAAGCCGCCGCCCCATGCGAGGCGCACGGCGTGAGGCACCATCAGGCCCACGAAACCGATGATCCCCGCGACGGCGACCGCCGCCGCGGCCATGAGCGACGCGGCAGCGAGCACGATCACCTTCGTCCGCGCGACGTTCAGGCCGAGATGCTCCGCCTGCTCCTCGTCCAGTTGAAGCACGTCGAGGGCGCGCGACGTCACGGCGAGGACGAGCGTGCCGCCGAGCACGTAGGGGAGGGCGATGGCGACGCGGGTCCAGGAGACCGTGTTCAACCCGCCGAAGATGAAGGCGAAGATCGGCTGCGCCTTCTGCCCGCCGGTGAGAAGGATGAAGGAGGAGATCGCGGAACATATCGAGGAGAGCGCGACGCCGGCGAGGATGAGCGAGACGCCGTCCACGTCGCCTCCGCTGCGCGCAAGGATGGTGACGAGCACGACCGTGGCCAGCGCGCCGAGGAACGCGCTGGCGGGCACCCACCCGAAGCCGTAGGAGTCGATCGGCAACGGCGAGACGATCGCGAGCGATGCGCCGAGTGCGGCGCCGGAAGCGATCCCGAGCAGGAACGGGTCGGCGAGCGGGTTGCGGAATACGCCCTGGTAGGCGGCGCCGGAGCCGGAGAGCGCCGCCCCCACGATGACCGCGGCGGCGACGCGCGGGAGCCGCACGTCCACGATGATCCGCTGCCAGGTCGCCGGTGCGTCGGGTGTGAGTGTGACCCACGGCAGGCGGTCGAGGGCGAACGCGACGGCGGTGCGGGCGGGGATCGACGCGGCGCCCTGGGTCAACGCATACACGCAGACCAGCGCGAGCAGCGCGAGGCCGAGCGCGAGCGGGCCCGCGAGGCGGAACGCGGCCGCGGCGCGCGTGGCGACGGATACCCCTCCGCGCGTGGCTTCGATCCCAGGTGTGGTCACGATCTGCCGTTCTAATCCATCGAGGAGAGCGCGCTCAGGTCGTCGAGCGCGAGCGGCGCGCCTCCGTGCAGGGCACGCAGGCGGTTGATCCGCTCGGCCAGCGGCGGGTGCGTCGACCAGAGACTACTCGAGCGCGCCTCGAACTTCTTGATCGGGTTAGCGATGTAGAGGTGCTGCGTCGCGCGGTTCGCGACCTCGAGCACCTCGCGGTCGGTGCCGATCTTCCAGAGCGCCTGCTCGAGCCCCGCGGGGTTGCGCGTGAACTCGACTGACGTTGCGTCGGCGAGGTACTCGCGCTGGCGGCTCACGGAGAGCTGGACGAGGCGCGCGGCGATCGGAGCGAGGACTGCGAGGACGAGCGCGAGCACCATCAGGATCGCCTGCGCTCCCCCTCCGCCATCGCGGTCGCCGCGTCGACGACGGCCGCCCCACATCATCGAGCGCAGGAGGACGTCCGCCAGCAACGCGACGCCGCCCACGAGGACGCCGACGAGCAGCGCGAAGCGGATGTCGAGGTTGCGCACGTGGCCCATCTCGTGGCCGATCACGCCCTGCAACTCCTCGCGGTCGAGCCGGTCAAGCAGGCCGGAGGTCACTGCGATCGCGGCGTGTTCGGGGCTGCGCCCGGTGGCGAAGGCGTTGAGCGCCGTGTCGTCGATGACGTAGACGTCCGGCATCGGGACGTTGGCGGCCAGCGCCATCTCCTGGACCACGTTCATCAGCATCGGGTGCGTCTCGACGGAAACGCGACGCGCCTTCGAGGCGGCGAGCACCATCGCGGCGCCGGCATAGTAGGTCGTGAGGCCGGAGATGAGCGCGACGACACCTGCGAAAGCCGTCGTGCTGGCCGCGGCGACGGGGTCGCCGAACCACGCGTAGCCGACGACGAAGCCGAACACGAGAAACAGGAGGGCGACGGCGAGCAGCAGCAGCGCCGACTTCCGCCGGTTGGCCGAAGCCTGTGCGTAAAACGTGGTCGTAGCCATTGCCCGCCCCTGAACGCGCGTCCCTCGCGGGACTTAGCGGAGCCGGACCTCGGGCACCTGCTGCGCCTCCTCGGGGGCGTCGAAGAATTGCCGCGGACGGAAGCCGAGCGCGCCGGCCAGCAGCACCGAGGGGAACGTCGCGATGCCCTGGTTGTAGTCGCGCACGGTGGCGTTGAAGTGCTGTCGGGAGAACGCGATCTGGTTCTCGGTCGTCGTCAATTCTTCCTGCAGCGCCAGGACGTTCTCGTTCGCCTTCAGGTTGGGGTAGTTCTCCATCACGGCAAACAGCGAGCGCAGCGTGCCGGTGAGGGCGTTCTCCGCCTGCGCCTGGGCCGCCGGCCCTTGTGCTCCAGCGGCGACGGCGTTGGCGCGGGCGTCGGTGACGCGCGTCAGCGTGTCCTGCTCGTGCTCCATGTAGCCCTTCACGGAGTTCACGAGGTTCGGGATCAGGTCCCAGCGGCGCTTCAGCTGGACCTCGATCTGGGCCCATGCCTCGTCCACGCGCAGGCGCTTCTGGACGAGGCCGTTGTAGATGGCGATGCCGACCACCGCCAGAAGGGCGACCGCGACGACGACGATGATGACGGGGGACATGACTCGCACACCTTTCGGAAGTCCGGCGCGGACGTCCGTGCTCAGGATAGCCGTTCGAGGTGGCGGGGGCCGCTAGCGCGGGAACCGTCGCCGCTCGCGCCTGAACTCCCGCTCTGCCGCGGCTGACGACGGCCCGGCGACGCGGCGGAACGCCTCAACCATCTCGCGCGCCTCGGCCGTCAGAGTGGAGCCGCCGCCCGTGGCGCCGCCTGAGCCGGAGTCGAGCAAGGGGACGCCCGCTGCCGCCTCCATCTCGCGCAGCTTCTTCCATGCGGTGCGGACGGGGAGGCGCAGCGTCGCTGCCGCAGCGGTCACCGAGCCCTGCGCCGCGATCGCCTCGAGGAGCCGTGCGCGGTACTCCGACAGGACGACCCGGTCGCCCCGTTCGAGCCAGATCTTCACGCGCAGGCGCAGCGGGTCGCGGCCTTCGGCTTCGGGCATGTGCTGTCTCCTACGGGTGCATGCTAACGTCTTGCACCTGCGTGCAACACGTTCGCTCGCGGAGGTACGCATGCTTCGGAGGTCCTCGGCCGCGCGCGCGGCCATCGTCCTGGGCCTGCTCGCCACGGCCTTCGCGCTCGCGAGCTGCGGCGGCAGCCCGGCCGCAACGGCACCCGCTGCGACGCCCACCGGCGTCGGTTCGCCGAAGCCGTCCCGGCCTGACGTCATCCTCGCCACCACGACCAGCACGCAGGACAGCGGCCTGCTGGACGTCCTCGTCCCGGCGTTCGAGAAGGCGACCGGGTACCGGGTGAAGGTGATCGCCGTGGGTTCGGGCGCGGCGATGCAGATGGGAGAGCGCGGCGACGCGGACGTGCTGCTGGTGCACTCGCCGGCCGCCGAGGAGAAATTCGTCGCCGACGGCTTCGGCGTCGAGCGCACCCTCGTGATGCACAACGACTTCGTCGTCGCCGGCCCTGCCGCCGACCCCGCCGGCTTGAAGGGTTCGAAGACTGCCGCGGAGGCGATCAAGAAAATCGCCGACCGTAAAGCGACGTTCGTCAGCCGTGGCGACAACTCGGGCACGGACGTGCTGGAGAAGGGCCTCTGGAAAGCCGCCGGGCTGGCTGTGCCGAAAGGGCAGTCCTGGTACCTCGAGACTGGCCAGGGGATGGGGGCGACGTTGACCGTGGCGCGCGAGAAGCACGGATACACGGTGACCGACCGGGCAACGCTGCTCGCGTTCGCCGCAAAGGCCGACCTCCCCATTCTCGTCGAGGGTGACCCCTCGCTGCTGAATGTCTACCACGTGATCGTCCCGCATCCGGAGCGGTTGCCAAAGACGAACACGGACGGCGGGCGTGCGTTCAAGGCCTTCCTCGTGTCCGCCGACACCCAGCGATTGATCGGCGAGTTCGGGAAGGACAAGTACGGGCAGGCGCTCTTCTTCGCCGACGCCGGCAAGCCCGAGCCAGCCACCCGCTGATGGACCTCCTGCTCGATGCGCTCCGCGAGGCGATCCGGCTGCTCCGCACGGGTGACGACGAGGTGTACTCGATCACACTTCGCACGGCGCTGATCACGGGCGCCTCCACGCTCGTCGCGGCAGCGGCCGGTCTGCCGCTCGGACTCGGCATCGCACTCGGGCGGTTTCCGGGCCAGCGGGCCGCACTCGCGATGGCGAACGCGGGGACGGGGTTGCCGCCGGTGGTCGCGGGGCTCCTCGTGGCTGTACTTCTCTGGCGTTCGGGCCCGCTGGGCGCGCTCGGGCTGATCTACACGCCGTGGGCGATGGTGATCGCGCAGGCGCTGATCGCGACGCCGCTCGTCGTCTCCTTCGCGGCGGCCGGCGTGATGGCGCTGCCGCCTTCGCTCCACTTGCAGGTCCGTGCGATGGGGGCCGGGCGGGCGCAGTACCTCTGGCTCGTCGCACGCGAGGCGCGGCTCGCACTCCTAGTCGCCGTGATGGCCGGCTTCGGCGGCGTCGTCTCCGAGGTGGGGGCCGCGATGATGGTGGGCGGCAACCTCGCGGGCGAGACGCGCGTCTTGACGACGGCGGCGGTGCTCGAGGTCAACCGCGGCAACTTCGGCACCGCGCTCGCGCTCGGGCTGATCCTGCTGCTGCTCGTGATTGCCGTGAGCGCCGTCCTGACGACGGCGCAAGCGCGGGTGCGGCGTCGATGAGCGTCCCGGCGCTGGCGCTGCGTGACCTCCACGTGCGGCGGGCGGGACGGGACGTGCTCGACGTGCCCCGCCTGGAAGTCGAGCCCGGCGAGACGCTGGCCGTGCTTGGTCCGAACGGCGCGGGCAAGAGCACGCTGTTGCTCGCCGCCGCGCTGCTGATCCCCGCGTCCGGCGAGGTCGCGATCTTTGGTGAGGCCGCCCAACGCGGCACGCACGTCCGTCTGCGCAGGCAGACGGCGACGGTGTTCCAGGACGCGGCGTTGCTGGACATGGGCGTGCGCCGGAACGTCGAGGTCGCGCTGGCGATGCACGACGTGCCGAAGGGCGAGCGGCGGGCGCGCGCGGACGAGTGGCTCGGACGCCTCGGCGTGGCCCACCTCGCAGAGCAGCGCGGCCACGCTGTCTCGGGCGGCGAGGCGCAGCGCGTCAGCCTCGCGCGGGCGTTTGCCGTGCGCCCCCGTCTGATCTTCCTCGACGAGCCCTTTGCCGGTGTCGACCACGCGACGCGGGCGGCGCTCACTGGCGAACTGCGGGCCCTGCTCGCCGCCGAGGGGATGGCGGCGCTGATCGCGACGCACGACCACTCGGAGGCGCTCCTGCTCGCCGACCGAGTCGTCCTGCTTGACGAGGGCCGGCCGCTGCAGGCGGGCCCTGCGGCGGACGTGCTCGCGCGCCCGAAAAGCGCGCGGGCCGCGCGGTTCCTCGGCTTCTCCGTGCTCGGGCCGGAGTCCTGCGCGCTCCTCGGCCTGCGACCGCCGGGCGGCGCCTCGCATGCGGCGGTCGCGCCGGACGCGGCGCACCGGGAGGCGACCGGCGTACCCGCGACCGTGCGCCGCGTCGAGGCCGGCGCCGGCGCGGGACGGCTGCTCGTCGAACTCGCGTCGGGCGATACGCTCGCGCTCGCGGAGCCGGTCGAGGCGCTGCGCGAGCCCTCGCTGGCGGCCAGGCACGAGGTGCGCGTCGCCATCGACGCGGCGCGCGCAGTCTGGCTGGCGCGCTGACCGGCGGCGCGCCCTATCCTCGACGCCGGAGGACGCGATGACGCAGGACGGGCCAGACGCGGCGCTGGGAAATGACGAGCCGCTGCGCAAGCACGGCCCGGTCGAGCAGCCCGTGGGGAAATGGAAGGGGCTGTTCCCGAAGAAGCACCCGCTGGTCCTGATCAACACCGGCGACGGCAAAGGCAAGACGACGGCCGCCCTCGGCGTCACGATGCGCGCATGGGGGCGCGGCTGGTCGATCTGCTGGCTGCAATTCATCAAGAAGAAGGACTCACACTACGGCGAGACCTACGCCGCGGAGCGCATGGGGATCGAGATGGTCGCCCTCGGCGACGGCTTCACCTGGCTCTCCGAGGACATCGAGCACGACATCGCCCTCGCGGCGGAGGCGTGGGCGCTGGCGCGCGAGAAGATCATGTCGGGGGAGTTCGACCTCGTCGTGCTGGACGAGATCACCTACCCGATCACGTACGAATGGCTGGACGTGAGCGAGGTGATCGCGACGCTTCGCGACCGCCCGAAGGACGTCGACATCATCATCACGGGGCGCTCGGCGCACCCCGCGCTGGTGGAGTTCGCCGACACGGTCACGGAGATGACCGAGGTGAAGCACGCCTTCCAGTCCGGGATCAAGGCCCAGCCGGGCATCGACTACTAGTGGTGGCCGGCGCACGCCCGCGCCGCGCCTCCGTCATCGAAGTCTTCCTCGTCGCGTTGCGGCTCGGGCTGACCTCGTTCGGCGGGCCAGTCGCGCATCTCGGCTACTTCCGCCACGAGTACGTCGAACGCCGCCGCTGGCTGACGGACCTCGAGTACGCGGACACGGTCGCCCTCTGCCAGGCGTTGCCTGGGCCGGCGAGCTCGCAGGTCGGCATCGTGGTCGGCACGGCGCAGGCGGGCTACCTCGGTGGCCTCGCGGCGTGGGCAGGGTTCACGCTCCCTTCGGCATTCGCGCTCGCGGTTTTTGCACTCCTGCTGGGCAACACCGACATATCGACGTCAGGCTGGTTGCACGGGCTGCTGATCGCAGCCGTCGCGGTGGTGGCGCAGGCCGTCTGGGGCATGTCACGCACGCTGACCCCGGATGCCGAGCGATTGTCGATGGCCCTCGTGGCCGCGGTGGCGCTCCTCCTCATCCCCGGTGCGTGGATGCAGGTGCTGGTGCTCGCCAGCGCGGGTGCCTACGGCATCATGCGCTGGCGAGGTGTCGACACGACGTCGCTGTCGGCCGTCCCTGTCGAGGCGCGCTACCGCCGACTGGCGCCGCTGTGGCTCGTGTCTTTCGTCGTGCTGCTGGCTGGACTCGGCGCGGCGCGGGCCCTCGCCGGGGGCGCCAGTCTGGCGGCGATGGCCGAGGTCAGCGCGCGCACGGGGTCGCTGGTCTTCGGTGGCGGGCACGTCGTCCTGCCGCTGCTCGAAGAAGGGTTCGTCCCGCGCTGGCTCACGGAGCAGGAATTCCTCGCCGGGTACGGTGCGGCGCAGGCCGTCCCCGGGCCACTGTTCACGTTCTCCGCCTACCTCGGCGCGAAGGGAGCGGGAGTCGGAGGCGCGGCGCTCGCACTGACGACGATCTTCGCGCCCTCGTTCCTGCTGGTCTGGGGTGTGGGGCCGTACTGGGACCAACTGCGGTCGCGCTCCATCGTGCGCGCGGGGCTCCGAGGCGTGAACGCGGGGGTCGTCGGCCTGCTGGCGGCTGCGTTCTACTCGCCGGTGCTGACGAGCGCCGTCCGCGGCGTCGAGGACGTGGCGCTCGCGCTCGTGTGCGGCGTGCTGCTCATCGTCTGGCGCCGCCCGCCTTGGATGGTGGTACTGGTCGCGGCCGCGGGCGGGACGTTGCTCTCGCTCTGACGGATGGTTACGCCTCGTGCGCCTCGCGTGCCGGCACGTCGAGGAGGTAGAGGAGCAGCCACCCGACCACACCGGCAACCAGCGAGGCGCCGAGGATGCCGAGTTTCGCCTCGGTGAGTAGGGCCGGGTCATCGAATGACAGGCCGGCGATGAACAGCGCGACCGTGAAGCCGATGCCGGCCACCGCGCCGACGCCAACGACCGACCCCCAGCCCACCCCGGTGGGCAGCTTCGCCCCCAGCGATACGGCGAGCCAGATCGCCGCGACGATCCCAAGTGGCTTTCCGAGCACCAGACCCAGGAAGACTCCATGCGCAACCGGCGAGCGCATAGCGTCCGAGAGTAGAGCGGGATCGACTGTGATTCCGGCGTTCACGAAAGCGAAGGTCGGGGCGATGACGTAAGCAGCGAATGGC
>SCTU01000150.1 GCA_004297315.1 Dehalococcoidia bacterium
GGCGCAAGCAGAGACTGTGGACCTCCCCGAAGAGTTTCGGGCAACACTCGATCTTCAGATGGCGTCGATCAAAGGGCGATAGTCCTCACGGGCTCGCCCGTCCGAACACGCCGTCGGGCTGGTGGCGATGTCAGCCGCTTCCGCGCAGCCACGCGATGAGGCGTCGCCAGATGGATGCGGTGTCGCGACGCCCTGCAGTATCCCACTCGTCGCGGTAGGGTTCGGCGAACTGTTCAGCCTTATCCAGACGATCTCGCGAGCGGCCAGCTGCGATCTGTGTCGGAGACCAACGCTCAGCCCATCGCACCTGGTTCCGGCGGATCCAGTAGTGGGACTGACAGGCGAAACTCCAGTTCCCAATGGAGGGGTGAAGTGAAACTGTCTCGCCGTCGAAGGTCAGCTGCCAGTCGGTTGGGCTCAGCGGTGTGACGACCTCGTTCCCGCAGCCGCAGCAGCAACGGTGCACCACCGTGGCGTACGGGATCGAGACGTAGAGCACCCCGTCCACGAGCTCGTCCGGCACGTACTCAACGAACTCATGCGCGAGCGACTCAACCATGCTCACACGTCGCGTCCTCGTTGATGATCGCGTTGCCGTCGATCTGGTACACGCTCGAATGCTCCCGTTCGAGGTCGACGTAAAACCCGATCAGCTTCTTCCACTTAATCACGGCCAGTGAGGCGTTGAGTGCGTTGAGGTCGGCGATCTGGATATTGCGTGAGTAGTCGTCGTTACCATCGCCATCGGAATACGGAAGCCGCGGCGCCACCAGCTCGCGCGACTGCGCGGTGCTCGTCGTGACGCGCAGTAGGCCGGCGAACGCACCGTCGACCTCGTACACGCCCATGCCGACATCGATGAACGCGATAGCGAGATCCGTGAGTTGCTCAACGGCGCGCTTCCGCCCGGAGCCGCTGTCGATCGCGATGAACACGAAGTCCATGCCGCGCAACTCGTCGATCGTCGCCGCGTCCAGGTAACCGTGCGGCACCACGTTGCGCCGCATGTTCGAGTACAGCACCGCGAAATAGTCCGCCTTCGTACTACGCTCGCGCAGCGTTTCCACTGACGGCGCACCAGGCGAGCGGAAAGCGTTGTGCTGACCGAAGACGTCACCGTCGAACAGATGAATCTCGCTGACGGGTGTCTTCGCGACTAGGTCGAGAATGTACGAGCCTGTGCCGCCCAGTCCCACGATGGCCACGCGCATGCCGGCGAATCGCTCATTCGCTCGTGTGATGCCGGCCCGCGTCGAGGCCGTGTCGACATACCTGAAGACGGAGGTTTCGTCCTCGTCTTCGATCACGGCGAAGGTCAGCGCAGTGGCCTCCGGGTCCACTGCCTGCGCCTGCGAGGTGAGGATGTTCGCGTAGGTGCTCATCTTCTCGAAGAAGTCCGGATAGCCACTCGGCGGCTTGCTCGAGAACCGGTGGTTCACGACCACTCCGCCGGCGAGCTCGCGACGCTCGCTGTCCGCGATGATCTTCGAGAGAGGGGTTCCAGCCGAGTCACAGGGAACCTCACCTGCAAACATGACGATGTGGTCGTTGGGCGTCGTGGTGACGTCCCCCGCCAACGTCAGCTCCGAGACGAGCACGCCGTACCGCACCTGCCGCGTAGCGGTGACGTACGGCACATGCTTGACGAGCAGGAAGCCCCCACGGATTTCCAGCTCGTAGCCCTCGTCCCGGAGCCGCGTGAGGTCGGGGCTACGACTTATCAGTGACTGTGACATTG
>SCTU01000151.1 GCA_004297315.1 Dehalococcoidia bacterium
GTGCGGGCCCTCGCCCTCGATCTGCACGCCCTTCTCCACCAGCGCAGCGTGGCCGGCGTGAATGTCGGCGACGCTCAGGTAGAGGATCGAGCCGGCATGGTCGAACCGCTTGTCCTCGGCGACGTCGAGCATGAGCCGCACGCCGTCGAGGTCGAAGAAGGCGAGGTTCCCCGCTTGGAAGAGGAAGGGCAGCCCCAGCACGTCGCGATAGAAGGCGACCGCGCGGTCGATCTCCTTCACGTTCATCGCGATCTGCAGCAGCCCCTGCGCGTCGACGCCAGACATTGATGTCTCCTCAGCGCGCTCCAGTGTGCCAGATCGGACCGCCTCCAGTTGGCAGTGCGCGCGGACAAAGGACGAGGGCCGGGGACGAATCCCCGGCCCTCGTGCTGCCGGTCGCCGGCGGACTGCTTATCGCGAGCGCAGCCCGAGGCGCAGCCCCGTCGAAGTGGTGGTCGAGCCCGCGGCACTCAGGCCCTCGAGCGTCGTCTGCGCGTTCACGTTCGCCTCGCTGGAGACGTCGCCGCTGGCTTCCGCGCCCGCCGACGTCATAGCGTCGAGCGCCGTGGACAGGCCGGCTACGGCGTTCACGTTCGCCTCGTGCGTCACGTCCACGTGGCCGCTGCCGATGGCGTCGAGTGCCGTCGAAAGGCCACCCTCAGCCGCCGCGTTGGCCTTCGCCTGGGCCTCGGTCACCGCGTCGATGGCGGTGTCGATCCCGGCCGCGGCGTTCAGTTCGGCGTTCGCGCTGGCATTGGCGTTGGCGTGGCTGTTCGCGCCGTGCGCGTTCGACTCGGCGTTGGCTGAGGCGGAGCCATGCGCGTCACTGCCGGTCTCAATGCCCAACAGGCCGAGGACAAAGGCCTTCATCGATCCCTTGTGCGTGCGCGCCTCGGCGCTCACCTGGGCGCCGATGCCCGCGCCGGCGTTCCCGCCTTCACCGTTGATTGCGGCCTGGGCCTTGTCGAGGCCGGCCGAGGCGTTCTCGTTCGCGTCGAGCGAGGCGATCACCTCGAGCGCCTTGTCCTTTCCGGTCACGCTGGCGTGCGTCTCCGACTGGCCGGTGAGGGCCGCGGCGACCCCGCTGGCCTCGGCTGCCACGCCGCCGCCGAGGATGGCCGCGGCTGCGAGCGTTGCGGCGACAGCCTTCTTCGTCACGACGAAGGTGGTGAGAGTGTTCATGGTCGATCCTCCGGTCATCACGTCCCCGTGTCACGGAGACGTTTGCGTTCATACACAGGAACGGTGTGCCCGCGACGACCGTTCGTCGTGCCTGGCCGGATTCCGCCTCGGTCGAATCTGACGGGGCGCTCGACGCAAGCGTGCCGTGACCCCAAGACGTCCGCTGTTAGACTCCTGCAATGGCGGAGTTCCGGCCCGACACCCTCTATTACGGCGACAACCTCGAGGTCCTGCGGGACTTCCCGCCGGAGTGCGTCGACCTCGTCTATCTCGATCCGCCGTTCAACTCGAACCGCTCCTACAACGTGCTCTTCAAGGAGGCGAAGGGCACCGAGGCCGAGGCCCAGATCGAGGCCTTCGGCGACACGTGGACCTTCGGCGCGCACACCACCGAGGTCTATGAGGAGATCGCCGCCAGATCGACATGCCCTCGCAGCGCAGCACCTCGGACTTCACGAAGGCACGCGCGGCGCGCGAGCGCGCGCAGAAGCCGCGCCTGCTCTAGCAGCCTGCCCTAGTACGTCGCCTCGACCGGGTTGTTCCACTGGAACGGGCGCGTGAGCACGTGGCCCAGGCGGTGCTCCGCCGCGAAGTGGCGCAGGGCGTGCTGCAGCGGCTCCGTCAGCTCCATGCGGTAGCCGAGGTTCTGCGCGTACTGCTGCTGGTGCCACACGTCGAGGTAGACGATCCCGCGTGCGCCCTCGGGCAGGAGTTGCGCCGCCGCCGCGGTCTGCTCGGCGATACTCGTCATGACCCGCTGAAGCGAGTTCACCGGCCAGAGCCGGCGCGGCAAGACGTACACGCCGTGCTCGTCGATCGCGATCCGCACTGGCGCGTGCCCGTCCTCGCCGGCCGCCTCGAAGGTCGCGCGGCCGAGGCGGGTGACGGCCCAGGCGTAGGCGCACGCCTCGGACAGCACGTCCTGCGCGCGCTCGTCCGCCGGGCCCCGGCTGTTGCAGGCGAGTGCGCCGTGCGCCGCGATCAGGCGTGACCGAACGACCTCGATCGCCCCGGCGCGGTCGACCTCGTCCAGCGCGGCGCCGAGCCAGTAGAAGGGCGGGTTGTGCTCGGACTCGCGCGTCATCATGAAGGCGAGCCAACAACTCTCGCCGCCCCAGCCCGCGGGCGCGATCCCCGGCAGGAGCGTCTGCAACCAGTCGGCCATCTCGCGCGCCATCAGGCGATCCTAGCGATGGTGGGGTTCAGGCTCCCCGCCCAGCCGAGGCAGTCGCATCCACCCTCGATGGCCCACCATGCTGATCGTGATGGTGACCGCCGCCCCGACGAGGACGGCCGCCGTGGGGTCGCTGCGCAACAGGAAGACGAGGCCGCCGCCGAAGGCCGACGCGGTGGCGTTGAGTTCGGCCTGCAGGACGTGTGGCAGGCGGGTGGCGAGCATGTCCCGGAGGACGCCCCCGCCCGTCGCCGTGAGGATCGCCAGGAGGATCGCCGGCGGCCAATCCAGTCCGGCCTCCGTCGCGACCAGCGCCCCGGTCACGGCGAACGCCCCGGTGCCCACGGCGTCCGCGGCATCGAGGACGGCGACCGGGAGGCGGCCGCCCGCCGCGCCGAAGGCCACCGCAGCCGCGACCGCCGCGGTGGCGTAGAGCAGGTAGTCGGTGTTCGCGAGCGCCCTCGGCACCTCGCCGATCAGCGCGTCACGCAGGATGCCGCCACCGATGGCGGCGACCAGCCCGAGCGTGGCCAGTCCGAAGAGGTCCATCCCCGCCCGCCGGCCGACCGCGACTCCGCTGATTGCGAAGGCCACGATCCCCGCCCGGTCAGCAATCGCGATGAGGGTGAGCGCATCCATGCCGCGCACAATAGGGGCATGGTGCCGGAAGGGCCCTACGCGACGGCCACCTCGACGTGCTCGACGACGATCTCTCCCTCTTCGGGGATCGCTTCGCCCTCTTCCGCCAGACATTCGAGGTGGAAGGCGATCGCCTCGCGGGCCATCGTCAACGCTTCCTGAAGCGAGTCGCCCTGCGCGACGAGGCTCGGCAAAGCCGGGACGGTCAGGGTGTATCCGCCGTCTTCAGGGTCAGGAACCAACACCACCGTGTACCGGCGCATCGTCCGCCTCCGTGGACTCGGACTCAGAGTAGCTGGTGCCCCGGTCGCCAGGCCGGCCGTCACGGTGCATCGCCCGCGACTGGCACGTGGCTTACCGTCGGGGCATGGATGCCAATGCAGCGGACTACCTGCGCGCCGTCGTCCTCGGTGTGATCCAGGCGCTGACGGAATTCCTCCCGATCTCCTCTTCCGGCCACCTGCTCCTCGCTGGCGAAGTCATGGGCGAGCGGATCTCGTCGCTCACCTTCGATGTCGGCCTGCATGTCGGCACGCTCGCGGCCGTCCTGCTCTACTTCTGGCGCGACTGGACCGGGATGGCTGCGGCCTCCGTCACCGACTCGCTCCGCCACGGCTGGCACCTCGCCCGCTGGAGCGCCCGAGGCCGCCTCGCCTGCCTCGTCGTGCTCGGGACACTGCCCGCCGTGATCGCCGGGGCCGCGCTCGACGCGTACATCGAGGAGCACGTGCGCGGGGCGGGCGTCGTCGGCGTCATGCTCCTGCTGGGCGCAGGCCTCCTCTGGATGGCCGACCGCACCGCCACCGCCCGGGACGGCCTCGGCGAGATGGACGCGGGACGGTCGGCCGCGATCGGCCTCGCGCAGGCCGTTGCGCTCGTGCCGGGGGTTTCGCGCAGCGGGATGACGATCTCGGCCGCGCGCTTCCTCGGCTTCGACCGCGTCTCCGCAGCGCGCTTCTCCTTCCTGCTCTCCGCGCCCGTCGTCGCCGGAGCGGCCGTCCTGAAGTTGGGCGAGGCGGTCGCGGGCGACGAGGCGGTCGCGTGGGGGCCGCTGGCGGCCGGCGCGCTGACCTCGGGCGTCTGTGGCGTCCTGGTGATCCGCGCCTTGCTGGGGTACATGCAGCACCGGACGTTGGCTGTATTCGTCTGGTATAGAATCGCGCTCGGCCTCGCGGTCCTCGCAGCGGTTGCGACGGGCCTCCTCTAGCGCCGGTCCCCGCGAGGGGCGCACGGACAGGGTGGCGACGTGCTCGAACGGTTCGATCTCGATGGCAAGGCCATCGTCGTCACCGGCGGCGGCCGGGGCCTCGGCCGCGGCATGGCGCACGCCCTCGCCGAGGCGGGCGCACGCGTCATGCTCGCCGCCCGCACGCAGGCGCAACTGGACAGCACCGCCGACGAGATCCGCTCACGTGGCGGCACCGTCGCCACCTGCCGTACGGACGTGACCGACTCGAAGCAGGTGGACGCCCTCGTGGCCGCGTGCGTGCGCGAGTACGGGCGCATCGACGTGCTCTTCGCGAACGCGGGCGGCGGTGGCGGCCCGGGCCCGGAGGTCGACTTCTGGGAGTACCCGGACGACGCCTTCGACCAGATGCTCGCCACGAACCTGAAGTCGACGTTCTACTCGTGCCGTGCCGCCGCCAAGGCGATGGTCGCGCAGGGTGGCGGCGGCGTCCTCGTCACGACCGCCTCAGGCACCGCGCTGCGTGGCAACCGCAACTTCGCCTACCCGACCGCGAAGGGTGGCGTGATCTCGCTGACAAAGTCGATCGCGACGATGCTCGCCGGGCACGGGATCCGCGCCAACTGCATTGTGCCGGGCTACGTCTCGCAGACCGACCCGAAGGACGACCAGGAGCGCGAGCAGCGGGCGCAACGCGGCACGTTCATCCCCGTGCAGCGTCTCGGCGAATGGTGGGAGCTCGGCCCGCTCGCCGTGTTCCTCGCCTCGGACGCCTCGTCCTACATCACCGGCGAGACCTACATCATCGACGGCGGCGGGCTCGCCGGCGGGCTGGGGCCGATCAAGTTTCGCCCCCAACACGAGTGGTGACCCGGGTGCCGAAGGCGAAATCCCCCTTCTTCGACCTCGAGGGCCGGCGTGCCCTCGTGATCGGCGCGGAGCACCCGCACGGCGCCGCGATCGCGCGCGCCTACGCCGAGGCCGGCGCCGACGTCGCCCTCGCTGCGCTGACCGCGGACGAGGCGGTCGTGCGCGCCCGCGCGGTGCAGCGCGAGGTCGAGGCGCTCGGGCGCAAAGGCTCGACCTACGTGATGGACGTCATGCTCGGCAAGAACGTCGAGGTCACGATGCGCCAGATCGCGAAGGAGATGGGCGGCCTCGACATCGTCGCGTCGTGCCCTGACCTCTTCCTCGCGAAGCCGATGGCGCGGACCTCCGATACCGAACTGGCGCGCGTGATGCAGGCGAACTTCAACTCGCAGTACTTCATCGTCCGCCACGCCGCCGAGGAGTTCCGTCGCCAGCAGCAGCCCGGCCGGATCGTCCTGACTACGAGCGTCCTCGGTACGCGCGGTCTGCCGAACACCACGGCGTATGCTGCCGCCTCCGGCGCGGTGGTGAACCTCGTCCGCTCGGCGGCAATCGAGGTCGCGCCGGACCGGATCCAGGTGAACGGCATCGCCCTCGGCTGGATGGACTGGATGCAGGACCGGCTCAGCCCGGAGGACGACGAGGCCCAGCGCGCGGTGCGCTTCACCGCGCTGCGTCGCCAGGGCCGTGCGGACGAGGTCGGCCCGCTCGCGGTCTACCTGTCGAGCGAGCGTGCCACGCGGTACATCACGGGGCAGATCTTCCCGGTCGACGGGGGCCTGCTCCTGCACCTGTAGTCTGATCAGGTTCTCGACGCGGACCGGGTGGCGAGCGTCGCAGCGGAGGAGGGACGCCGTGGGCATCCTCGACCAGTT
>SCTU01000152.1 GCA_004297315.1 Dehalococcoidia bacterium
CCCTCTTTCCGCCATCGAATCGCCGATCGACTTCGTCGACTGGCAACTCAGTTGTTGCAGGTGTTGGGGATCACTGAGTCGGGCACGTTGCCGGCGAGGTGATTCTGGATCTCGTTGCCGAGGCCCCCGGTAATGATCGGCGTCCCGCCGACTTCAAAGGTCGTCAACACCAGGCCGAACGGGCGCAAGTCCTTCGCGTACCCAGAGAAATCGTTCCCCAGACACGCCTGATTGTTCGGCATTGCCGCGGAGGCATACCCAGCACCGAACGACGGCAATGCGACTGCGGCCAACGCTGCGGCAATACTGCCGAGACGGACGATAGCCTTCTTCATCGATAGGCCTCGTTTCCTCAAGTCCGGTCCTGCTAGACCTGGAGCGGGAGCGGGTAGATCTCGTCGGCGGGATGGCCGGTGCGCTCGTGGATCTTCTTCACCGCGTCCGCGTTAGGGGCTTCCGACAGACAGAAGACCATCCCGGATTCGGGGTCGGCCCAGGCCTGCTTGAAATTCACACGCTCATCAGCCTGGATCGCGACGTCGGCCTGGTGTGCCTCTTTCAGCCCTGCCTCCGTCACGCCCTTCATGCTCCGGTGTACGTCCATGAACTGCGGCATCGAACTTCCTCCCAGCCTGCGTCTGATCGTCGGACAGTCCGCCCGGCGAGCGCGGCCGACACATCTTTGCTGCGCCGGCCTCGCAAGAGGTTCTCGGCGTATCGCAGACCGTCGCAAATACGTGGCAATCGATCCCACACCAGGTCTGGATCGCGGACGCAAGGCTGTCTGGACGCGGTTCGTATGATGGGCGCGGCCTGCACGCAGCGCGGGTAGCCGCAGAGATGGAGATGGAAATGGCGTTCGAGTTTATCCGCTCGGAAACCACCAAGGACGGGGTGATGGTCCTCACCCTGAACGACCCCAGCACGCGGAACTCGTGGGGCGGCCAGATGGCCGAGGAGGCCGAGTCCGAGATCGACCGCCTCGCCCAGGACCCGGACCTGCGCTGCCTCGTGCTCACCGGCGAGGGGTTCGCCTTCTGCTCCGGCGCGAACGTGAAGGGCTTCAACCGGCAGATCGAGGAGCGGGCGAAGGCTGCGCCGCCTCCGCCGCCCAGCGTCTGGCAGCGGATGGACCCAGCAGGCTACGCCTACGAGCACGGGCAGTTCAGCGGCCCCTCGATCATCTGGAAGCTGTGGAACCTCGAGAAGCCGTCCATCGCCGCGGTGAACGGCGGCGCGTACGGCGTCGGCGACGGCATCGCGATCTCGTGCGACTTCCGCATCGCCTCGGAGCGGGCCGAGTTCTGCGAGGCCTTCATCCGCAACGGCATCGTCTCCGGCGACGGAAGCCTGTGGCAGCTGCAGCGGCTCATCGGCATCTCCAACACGCTGATGATGGCGTACACCGGCGAGCCCGTCGGCGCCGAGGAGGCGTACCGGATCGGCCTCGCGAACAAGGTCGTGCCGCACGAGCAGTTGATGGACGCTGCTCTGGAACTGGCGACGAAACTCGCACACGGACCGACCGTGCAGATGGGGCTGATGAAGCTGATGACGCACAAGGGCACGCATCAGACCTTCCGCGAGCACTTCGCGGGCAACGCCAATGCGGGCGCGATCGCGCGCGACACCGAGGACCACAAGGAGGGCGTCCGCGCCTTCATCGAGAAGCGGAAGCCGAATTTCAAGGGGCGCTGACCGTCCGAGGACAAGGTTGTCATTACCGACGCCGCCCCGGAAGGGCGGCGTCGCTGCCCGTGGCCCGGTAAAGCCATTACTGCTTAGTCCTCCCTATCTATCATGGAAGGCCAATCCGCGATGCAGCGAGAGGGCCACGATGGACAAGATTCGAGCAAGCCTCTGGTTCGACACGCAGGCCGAGGAGGCCGCCCGCTTCTACACCTCGATCTTCAAGGACTCGAAGCTGGGAGGCATCGCGCGCTATCCCGATGCGGGGCAGGACGTGACCGGCAAGCCGCCCGGCTCCGTCATGACGGTCGAGTTCGAGGTCAACGGCCTGCCGTTCATCGCCCTCAACGGCGGGCCGGACTTCAAGTTCAACGAGGCGATCTCGTTCGAGATCCCGTGCGCCGACCAGGCCGAGGTCGACTACTACTGGGAGCGACTGACCGAGGGCGGCGACCCGGCCGCCCAGCAGTGCGGCTGGCTGAAAGACAAGTTCGGCCTGTCGTGGCAGGTGGTCCCACGCGCGATGGGCGAACTCCTCACCTCGCCGGACGCCGAGAAGTCGAAGCGGGCATTCGAGGCGATGCTGAAGATGAAGAAGATCGACCTCGGCGCGTTGCAGCAGGCTTTCAACGGCTGAGGCCTGGCGCGCCTCGGCGTTGCGAGTTGGTATCAGTCCGGGTCACGCGGCGTTCGGGGGCGGCCCGATGTGGCACGATCGAGGAGCACCGCCCCCGGCGCTGCCGTGGTGCCAGGTTTTCCCACTTTCCCTGAAGCACTGCGGCTGAAGTGGGACCGGCGGCCGGGGGCGGTGCGTCGGGCCACGCTCGGTTGGGCGTCGCGCACGGCCCGTCTATCATGGGTGCCGGAGATTCCATGGCACCCGACAACGCCCGCCGCGCCAGGATCAAGGCGCTCCACGAGGCCCTCGCGGAGCGCGTCGTCGTGCTCGACGGGTCGTGGGGCGTGCTCATCCAGGGCTACGGGCTGGGCGAGGCCGACTTCCGCGGCGAGCGGTTCCGCGACTGGCCGTCCGACCTCAAGGGCAACACCGACCTCCTGAACCTCACCCGCCCCGACCTCGTCTCGGACATCCACCGCCAGTACCTCGAGGCCGGCGCGGAGATCACCTCGACGAACACGTTCACGGCGACGCGGATCGCCCAGGCCGACTACGGCATGAGCGAGCTCGCCGAGGAGATGGACCGCGAGGGCGCGCGCCTCGCCCGCGAGGTCGCCGACGCTTTCACGGCCCGCGACGGACGCCCGCGCTGGGTTGCCGGCGCGCTCGGGCCGACGAACCGTACCGCCTCGATCTCCCCGGAGGTTGAGGACCCCGCGGCCCGCAACGTGACCTTTGAGGAGTTGCGTCGCGCCTACTTCGAGGCTACACGCGGGCTTGTCGAGGGTGGGGCGGACATCTTGCTGGTGGAGACGGTGTTCGACACGCTCAACGCGAAGGCGGCGCTGTTCGCGATCGACGAGTACTTCGAGGCGATCGGCGAGGCGCTGCCGGTGATCGTGAGCGGCACGATCACCGACCGGTCGGGGCGCACGCTCTCCGGGCAGACGCCCGAGGCGTTCTGGACCTCCGTGAAGCACGTCCGGCCGCTCGC
>SCTU01000010.1 GCA_004297315.1 Dehalococcoidia bacterium
AAATCGACGCCCTGGCGGCCGACTGGAACGACGAGGACGGCGAGCGCTTCTACGGCGACGCCGTGGTGACCGGTTGGGGCAAGATCGACGGCCGCACCGCCTGCGTGTTCGCCCAGGACTTCACCGTCTACGGCGGCTCCCTGGGCGAGGTCGTCGGGATGAAAATCGCCAAGCTGATGGACGTGGCGCTTAAATCCGGCGTCCCCATCATCGGCCTGAACGACTCGGGCGGAGCGCGCATCCAGGAGGGTGTCTCATCGCTCGGCGGCTACGGCGAGATCTTCTACCGGAACGTGCAGGCCTCGGGCGTGATCCCGCAGATCAGCGTGATCCTCGGGCCGTGCGCGGGTGGCGCGGTCTACTCGCCGGCCCTGACCGACTTCATCTTTATGGTCGAGAAGACGAGCCAGATGTTCCTGACCGGGCCGGACGTCATCCTGTCGGTGACCGGCGAGCAGACCACCGTCGAGGAGTTGGGTGGGGCGGCCTCGCACGTCTCGAAGTCCGGCGTCGCGCACTTCTCCTTCAAGGACGAGCAGGAGTGCCTGGACGAGGTGCGCCGGCTGCTCTCGTACCTCCCGTCGAACAACATGGACGACTCACCGCAGCAGGAGACGGGCGACCCGATCGACCGCCGTCTCGACGACATCATGACGATCGTCCCCGGGGCCGCCGACCGGCAGTATGACGTGCGAGACGTGATCGAGCGCCTGGTCGACAACGGCGAACTGATGGAGGTCCACGAGTACTTCGCACCGAACATCGTGTGCGGGCTCGGCCGCATCGGCGGCGCCTCGGTCGGAATCGTCGCGAACCAGCCGCTCTACCTCGGTGGCGTGCTGGACATCGACTCCTCGCGCAAGGCGGCGCGCTTCGTGCGCTTCTGCGACTCGTTCAACATCCCGATCGTCACGCTCGTGGACGTCCCGGGCTTCCTGCCGGGCGTTTCGCAGGAGTACGGCGGGATCATCGCCCACGGGGCGAAACTCGTGTATGCGTACGCGGCGGCCACCGTCCCGAAGGTCACGGTGATCCTGCGCAAGGCGTTCGGCGGCGCATACGACGCGATGGGCTCTAAGCACCTCGGTGCGGATGTGAACTACGCCTGGCCCACTGCCGCAATCGCTGTGATGGCGGGCAGCCAGGCGGTGAACATCGTCAGCCGCCGCGAGATCGCCTCCGCGGCCGACCCCGACGCTGAGCGCCGGCGACTGATCGAGGAGTACGGGCAGCGGCTCGAGCATCCCTATATCGCCGCCGCCAAGGGGTACATCGACGACGTCATCGACCCGCGAGACACGCGGCTGAAGGTCGCGCACGCGCTGGAGATGCTTCGGACGAAGTCCGTGCAGGTGCCTGGCAAGAAGCACGGCAACATCCCGCTGTAGCCGCCTCACCAGATACACAGGAGACCGATTATCGGCTCGCGCCGCTAGCGACGACCGGCGGTATACTCCTGCCGCCTCACGGCATGCCCCATTCCCGGGCCCAACGGGCCGCCTCGCGTGACGTCGCGCGGCGGCAGTCGCGGGAAGGGGGCCGCGAGCGCTCCTCGGCCCCGGCGGACGAGCGTGCGCGGCGACCAGAGGGCCGCTTCAGCCTCGTCGGAGGAGCGCCCTGTATGGCCAAGATTCCCGTAAAGAACGCTGTCGCTGAACTCGACGGCGACGAGATGACCCGCATCATCTGGGGGTTCATCAAGGACCGCCTGATCCTCCCTTACCTCGACATCAAGCTCGACTACTACGACCTGAGCATCCAGCACCGCGACGAGACCAACGACCAGGTCACCGTCGATTCGGCGAACGCGATCAAGCGGCTCGGCGTGGGCGTGAAGTGCGCGACCATCACGCCGGACGAGGCGCGCGTGAAGGAGTTCAACCTGAAGGAGATGTGGAAGTCCCCCAACGGGACGATCCGCAACATCCTTGGCGGCACCGTCTTCCGCGAGCCGATCATCTGCACCAACATCCCGCGCCTCATCCCCGGCTGGACCGAGCCGATCGTCGTCGGCCGCCACGCCTACGGTGACCAGTACCGCGCGACCGACGTGAAGACGAAGGGCGCGGGCACGCTGTCCATGACCTTCACGCCCGCGGACGGCCGCACCCCGCAGTCGTGGGAGGTGATGAAGTTCGTCGACGACGGCATCGCGATGGCGATGTACAACACCGACGAGTCGATCCGCGGGTTCGCGCAGGCGTGCTTCAACTACGCGCTGCAACGCAACTACCCGATGTACCTGTCAACGAAGAACACGATCCTGAAGGCCTACGACGGCCGCTTCAAGGACATCTTCGAGGAGGTCTACCACGCCGACTTCAAGGCGCGGATGGACGCGCAGAAGCTCACCTACGAGCACCGCCTGATCGACGACATGGTGGCCTCCGTCCTCAAGTGGAGCGGCGGCATCGTCTGGGCATGCAAGAACTACGACGGCGACGTGCAGTCGGACATCGTCGCCCAGGGGTTCGGCTCGCTGGGGATGATGTCGTCGGTCCTGCTGACGCCGGACGGCTCCACCGTCGAGGCCGAGGCGGCACACGGCACGGTCACGCGTCACTACCGCGAGCACCAGGCCGGCCGTGCCACGTCGACGAACCCGATCGCATCGATCTTCGCGTGGACGCGAGGTCTCGCCCACCGCGCCAAGCTGGACGACAACCGCGACCTTGCGGCCTTCGCGACGGCGCTGGAGAAGGTCTGCGTCGCGACGGTCGAGGGCGGCCAGATGACGAAGGACCTCGCAATACTCGTCGGGCCGGACCAGCCCTGGCTGACGACACAGGAATTCCTCGCGGCGCTGGACACCAACCTCCAGGCGGCGATGAAGGCCTAGCGTCCACCTCCAACCACTACACAGAAAGCGCGGTCTCGGCGGAGCGTTTCCGACGCGAGGCTTGCGGAGAAGGGAACCTCAATGCGCCAGAAGGTCACGATCGTCGGAGCCGGCAACACCGGGGCGACGATGGGCCAGATCCTCGCCGCCCGCGGCTACGCGGACGTCGTGCTGATCGACATCGTCGAAGGCCTGCCCCAGGGCAAGGCGCTCGACATCGCGGAGTCGGCGCCGTGGTCGCGGACGTCAGCCTCGATCCGCGGCACGAACGACTGGGCGGACACCGCGGGCTCCGAGGTTGTCGTGATCACGTCGGGTGTGGCCCGCAAGCCCGGCATGACGCGCGAGGACCTCTTGAGCGTCAATGCCGGCATCGTCCGTTCCGTCGTCGGGCAGGCGGCGAAGCACTCGCCGAACGCGACACTGGTCATTTTCGCGAACCCGATGGACGCGATGTGTCACGTGGCGATCGAGGCCTCCGGGTTCCCGCGTGAGCGCGTGGTCGGCCAGGGCGGGATGCTCGACACGGCCCGCTACCGCACCTTCATCGCGATGGAGACGAAGGCCTCGGTGAAGGACGTCTCCGCGTGGGTGCTCGGCGGCCACACCGAGGCGACGATGGTGCCGCTGACCTCGAACGCGACCGTCGGTGGCGTGCCGCTGACGCAACTGTTGCCGGCCGCGCAGGTAGAGGCGGTGGCGAACCGCACGAAGCGCGGCGGCGCGGAGATCGTCGACCTCCTGAAGACGGGCTCGGCGTTCGTCGCCCCGGCTGTGGCCACGATCGACATGGTGGACTCCATCCTCCTCGACGAGCAGCGGATCATCCCCTGCTGCACGCTGTTGAACGGCCAGTGGGGCATCAAGGACGCCTTCGTCGGCGCCCCGGTGCTCCTCGGCAAGGGCGGCATCCAGAAGGTGTTCGAGATCCCCGTCTCCGACGCGGAGCGCGAGGCGATCGTCGCCGCTGGCGTCGCCGTGAAGGAACTGGTCGCTGCGACCCCGAAGGGCTAGACCGATGGCGATGCGCACTGAGACCGACACGTTCGGGCCGATCGAGGTCCCCGGAGAGAAATACTGGGGGGCGCAGACCCAGCGCTCGCTGGAGAACTTCAAGATCGGCATCGAGCGGATGCCCCGACCGCTGATCCGCGGCATGGGGATCGTGAAGTACTGCTCCGCTGAGGTGAACGAGGACCTCGGCAAGATCGACCCGGATCGCGCCGGCGCGATGAAGCGCGCCGCGCGCGAGGTCATCGACGGAGCGCTCGACGACCACTTCCCGCTGGTCGTGTGGCAGACCGGCTCCGGCACGCAGAGCAACATGAACGTGAACGAGGTTATCTCGAACCGCGCGATCGAGATGATGGGCGGGGTGATGGGCTCGAAGCAGCCGGTCCACCCGAACGACCACGTGAACATGTCGCAGTCCTCGAACGACACGTTCCCGGGGGCGATGAGCGTGGCCACGGCCGAGCAAGTCGTCCACCATTTGATCCCCGCGCTCGCCTACCTGCGCGAGGCCCTCGCCGCCAAGGTGCGCGAGTTCGACACGATCGTGAAGATCGGCCGGACGCATCTGATGGACGCCGTGCCGCTGACGCTCGGCCAGGAGTTCTCCGGCTACGTGCAGCAGGTCGCCTACGGCATCGCACGCGTGGAGTCCACGCTGCCGAGGCTCTACGAGCTGGCCCTGGGCGGCACCGCGGTGGGCACGGGGCTGAACACGCACCCCGAGTACGCCGTGCGCGTCGCCGACAAGATCCGGGCATTCACCGGCCTGCCCTTCGTGACCGCGCCGAACAAGTTCGAGTCGCTGGCGGCGCACGACGCGCAGGTGGAACTGGCTGGCCAGCTGAACACCATCGCCGTGTCGTTGATGAAGGTCGCGAACGACATCCGCATGCTCGGGTCCGGCCCACGCGCCGGCCTCGGCGAGTTGATGCTGCCGGAAAACGAGCCCGGTTCCAGCATCATGCCGGGCAAGGTGAACCCGACGCAGTGCGAAGCAATGACGATGGTGTGCGCGCAGGTGATGGGGAACGCCGTGAGCGCCTCCATCGGCGGCGCCACGGGCCACTTCGAGTTGAACGTCTTCAAGCCGGTGATCATCTACAACAACCTGCAGAGTATCCGGCTGCTGGGCGACGCCGCCCGCTCGTTCACGGACAACTGCGTCGTAGGCATCCAGGCAAACGAACGCCGCATCCGCGAGCTCATGGAGTCCTCGCTGATGCTCGTGACGGCGCTCAACCCGCACATCGGTTACGACAACGCGGCGAAGATCGCGAAGAAGGCCCACCACGAGGGCACGACGCTCCGCGAGGCGGCGCTGTCGCTCGGCCTCGTCACCGACGAGCAGTTCCGCGAGTGGATCAAGCCGGAGGAAATGACGAAGCCGTAGGGCAGGCGGTCAGTCGCGGCGGGAATGCCGCTGCTCCCACGCCAGCACGAAGCCGACCGTGAGGCCGGCCGCGACGCCGACAGGCGCGCTGGCGAAGGCGACCCCGACTGCGAGGCCAACCGCTACTCCGGCCGCAGCGGGCGCCCAGTATCCGGGCAGACGGGCGCGTTCCCCTCGGCGGCGGGGCCCGGGCTCAGGCCGCGACACGGGTGGGGACTACTTCTTGTTGCCGCCGAAGACCTTGCGCACCAGCGCCCGCACCGGGTCGTAGTACTCGTCTACGCGGCGCTCTTTGAGCGGGATGATCGCATTGTCCGTGATGTGGATGCCCTCCGGGCAGACCTCGGTGCAGCATTTGGTGATGTTGCAGTAGTCGAGGCCGAAGCCGTGGGCGATGGTGGCGGAACTCGGGTTCTGGTCCAGTGGGTGCATCGCCACGTTCGCCAGTTGGGTGAAGAAGCGGGGCCCGGCGAAGACGCCCTGGTTCTCCGGGTGGTCACGGATGACGTGGCATACGTCCTGGCAGATGAAGCACTCGATGCATTTGCGGAACTCTTGCTCGCGGTCGATGTCGATCTGATGCATCCGCCGGTGGCCGTCGGCGTCAGGCGCGCTGAGCTTGATCTCGGGCATGGTCTGCGCGACCCGGAAGTTCCACGACACATCCGTGACCAGGTCGCGGATGAGGGGGAAGGTCTTCAAGGGGGCGATGGTGATCGTCTCGCCCTCTTCGAACGAACCCATCTGCGTCATGCACTGGAGCTTCGGCTTGCCATTGATCTCGGCGCTGCACGACCCGCACTTGCCGGCCTTGCAGTTCCAGCGGACGGCGAGGTCGCCGGCCTGTGTCGCCTGCAGGCGGTGGACGACGTCGAGGACGACCATGCCTTCTTCGTACTCGACGTCGTAGTCGACGTACTGGCCGTCGTCTTTGCCACGCCAGACCCTGAGATGTGCTTGCGACATGGCCCTACTCCTCGAACAGTTTCTTCAGTTCGTCGGGCATCACGGGCAGCGGCTCCTGGGCGACGCCCACCTCCGAGCCGCGCAGTCGGACCACCACATTCACCTTGCCGAAGTCGGCGCTCGTGCCGGGGAAGTCGTCGCGAGTGTGTCCGCCACGGCTTTCCTTGCGCTCGATCGCGGCGCGGGTGATCGCCTCCGCGACATACAGCATGTGCTCCATGTCCAGCGCGAGGTGCCAGCCGGGGTTGTACTGGATGTTGCCCTCGACCTGCACCTGTGTCAGGCGTTCGCGCAGGTCGGCGATCTTCGCGAGCGCCTGCTTCATCTCGCTCTCTGTGCGGATGATGCCCACGTTCACGTGCATGCACTCCTGGAGTTCGCGATGCAAGGTGTACGGGTTGTCACGCGTGCCCGCGAAGGGTTTGCGGATCGCCTCGGTACGCTCGGCGACCTGGCCCTGGTCGACCGCCGGCAGCCCACCGGTCTGCCCCAGGGCATACTTCGCCGCGTGCTCGCCGGCGCGCCGCCCGAAGACGACGAGGTCTGAGAGCGAGTTTCCCCCGAGGCGGTTGGATCCGTGCATGCCGCCCGCGACCTCGCCGGCCGCATACAGGCCGGGGACGGTCGAAGCCGCCGTCTCGGCGTCCACCCGGACACCACCCATCGCGTAGTGCGCGGTCGGGCCGATCTCCATCGGCTCCTTCGTGATGTCCACGCCGGCCAGCTGCATGAACTGGTGGTACATCGAGGGCAGCCGGCGCTTGATGTACTCCGGGCTACGGCGCGACGCGATGTCGAGGAAGACGCCGCCGTGGGGCGTGCCCCGTCCCGCCTTGACCTCCGCGTTGATCGCGCGCGCGACCTCGTCCCGAGGGAGCAGGTCCGGCGTGCGCCGGGCGTTGACTTTGTCGTCGTACCAGCGGTCGGCTTCCTCGATCGTGTCGGCCGTCTCCGCCGCGAACATCGGCGGGATGTAGTTGAACATGAAGCGTTCGCCGCTGGTGTTCTTCAGCGTGCCGCCGTCGCCACGGACGCCCTCCGTCACGAGGAGGCCGCGCACGGAAGGCGGCCAGACCATCCCGGTGGGGTGGAACTGCACGAACTCCATGTCAATCATGTCGGCGCCGGCCTGCATCGCGAGCGAGTGGCCGTCGCCGGTGCCCTCCCAGGAATTGGAGGTGATCGAGAAGATCTTGCCGAGGCCGCCGGTCGCGATCACGATCGCCTTCGCGCGGAACAGCACCATCTGGCCCGACTCACGCCAGTACCCGAGCGCGCCCGAGACGCGGTCACCGTCCTTCAGCAGGCGGTTGATCGTGCACTCCTGGTAGACGTCGATGCCGCGATGCACGGCGTGCTGCTGCAGCGTGCGGATCATCTCCAGGCCGGTGCGGTCGCCGACGTGGGCGAGGCGGGCGTAGCGGTGGCCGCCGAAGTCGCGCTGCAGGATGCGGCCGTCCGCGGTGCGGTCGAAGAGCGCGCCCCACTCCTCGAGTTCCTTGACCCGGTCAGGGGCCTCCTGCGCGTGGATCTGGGCCATGCGCCAGTTGTTCAGCATCTTGCCGCCGCGCATGGTGTCGCGGAAGTGGACCCGCCAGTTGTCCTCGGAATAGACGTTGCCCATGGCGGCGGCGATACCGCCCTCGGCCATGACAGTGTGCGCTTTGCCCAGCAGCGACTTGCAGATCAGTCCCGTGCGGGCGCCCGTCGCGGACGACTCGACCGCTGCGCGGAGTCCGGCGCCGCCGGCGCCAATGACGAGTACGTCGTACTCGTGAGTCTCGATGTCAGCCATCTCACCTCCGAGGGTTGCGGCCGTCCGTCCTGGCAGTCCCTAGAAGTTCGTCCAGGTGTTGATGTCGGTGACCGCGCCGCTGGCGACCAGGTGCACGTACAGGTCGGCGAGGCCGACGCTGATGAGGCTTGCCCACGCCCACCCGCGGTGGTGCTCGTTCCAGAGCGTCTGGATTTCCCAGACGCGCCGCCGGCTGCGAGTGACGGCGGAGCAGGAGAAGCAGTTCAGGCCGCCGCCCACGATGTGCCGGAGCGAGTTGCACGACAGGGTGAACATCATCAGGAGGAAGGCGTTTACGACGAGGAGCACCGAGCCGACGCCGACGCCGAAGCCCTCGCCCTCCAGCCAGAACGACTTCACGGCGCCGTACCAGAGGATGGGGATGAAGAGCAGCGCCACATAGAGGAAGAACCGGTGCGCGTTCTGGAGGATGAGCGGGAACTTGCTCTCGCCGCTGTAGGACTTCGCGGGCTCGGCCACGGCGCATGCCGGCGGGCTCATGAGGTACGAACGGTAGTAGGCCTTGCGGTAGTAATAGCAGGTCGTCCGGAAGCCGAGCGGAGCCCACAGGATGAAGACGGCGGGCGAAATCCACTCGGGCACCCAGCCTGGCTTGATCAGCGGCTCGAAGAACGGCGAGAGGTAGGGGCCCGCCTCGTAGCTCCAGGAGTTACCGAGTAGTAACGCAGAGACTGTCGAATAGATGATGAAAATGAGGAGGCCGCCACCGAGGAGCGCGGGCTCAAACCACCAGCGGTCCAGTCGTTGTGTCCGCCCGTACCGCCGCTGAACTTCGGTTGCCTGCGCCATACCGCTGCGCCTCTCATCACTCGGCCGGATCGCGTCGCCAAGCATGTCGCGAAGAGCCCGAGGCATCCGCCGTGCTGACTATTGTGTGATCGGCACCCACGGTCAAGTGATGCGGGCTCCGGGACGCTCCCGCAAGGGGGATTCAGCCTCGCCTAACGTTCACGCGTTGCGTGCCCGAAAAAGCGTGAGCAGAGTGAGGGCGATCAGCGTCTTGGAGTCCTCGATCTCGCCCGACGCCACGGCTGCCTCGATCTCGTCCCGCGTTAGGCGCCGCGGCTCGCCGATGTACTCGTCGTGGTCCTGCGGCAGCGGGTCATGGCGCAGGTCGGTCGCCAGGTAGTAGTGGATGTACTCGGAACAGAAGCCCGGGGCCATCCACGCACCACCGAGGCGCACGAGCCGGCCGGCGGCGTAACCGGTCTCTTCGCGCACCTCGCGGGCGGCCGTCACGTCCGGGTGCTCGCCGGCCTCGCGCGTACCCGCGGGGATCTCCAGCAGGACGCGGCCGGCCGGATGGCGGTATTGCTCCACCATCAGCCAGCGGCCCTCAGCGTCCTCTACCACGAGCGCGACGGCACCCGGGTGCCAGACCACCGCCCGGTCGACTTCGGCACCGTCGGGGAACCGCACGGTGTCGCGCGTGAGCCGCAGGTACCCGACCTCGACGAGCGGTTCCGAGCGGACGAGGTGGGCGGAGTCTGCCACGCGGAACTCGCCTAATCGCCGGCGGGCGTGGCGAGGTCGATCACCATCGCGATCTCGTCGCAGCCGGGGAACTTCGGGCAGCGGTAGCACTCGTTCCAGACCTTGCGCGGGAGGTTCATCACGTCCGCCTGGGCCCAGCCGAGCCGCTCAAAGAAGCCAGGCCGGTAGGTGAGCGCGAACAGGCGCTCGAGGCCGAGCGTCCGCCCCTCCTCGACGCACGCGCGCACGAGGGCGGCGCCGGCGCCGCGCGACTGCTGGCTCTCCTGCACGGCGAGCGACTTCAGCTCCGCGAGGTCCGACCACGTGATGTGGAGCGCCGCGCAGCCGATGACCTGGCCGCTGCCATCCCGCACGACGAAGAAGTCACGCAGGTTCTCGTAGGTCTCGCCGAGCGTCCGCGGGAGCATCTGGCCCTGGGCCGCCCAGAAATTGACGAGCCGGTGGATGCCCTCGGCATCATGCACGGTCGCGCGGACGACCTGGACGTCAGCGGGAGCCGGCGCGGCTGGGGTGTCGGTCGCCATCTATGCAGTCTACCCCGCGCGTCGCCTAGCCGGCCGGGCCGTCGGGGTCTTCCATGACGTGGTCCGGGCGCAGCCAGCCGAGGCGCCGCGCGAGGCTCGCGTAGAACTGGTTCTCCGCGCCCAGACGGACGAATTGGACCGAGCGCGCGGAGGCCGTGACCTCCACCACCGTGCCCGATTCGACCGGCCACTGGAGGAGCCCGTCCGCCGTGATCACTGCCTCCTCGCCGCGCTGCACCGAGAGCCGGAGACGCGCACCCGCCGGCAGGATGAGCGGGTTGGCGCGGGTCAGATGGGGGGCGACAGGCACCATCACGATCTCCGACGAAGTCGGCGGCAGGATCGGCCCGCCGACGGAAAGCGCGTAGCCGGTGGAGCCGGTGGCGGTCGCGATCACGAGGGCGTCCGCGCGGTACTCCGCGAGCAGGACGCCATCGACGCGCGCCCCGATCGAGACGGTCCGGCCGAGGGTGCCGCGGCCAATCACGACGTCGTTCAGCGCGTGGACGGGTTCGGCCTCGTCCACCCGGGCCTGGAGCATGGCGTGCCGCTCCAGACGTGCCTCGCCGTCGAGCACGCGTTGGAGGTCCACGACGGCATCGGGCTCGATCGTCTCCGTGAGGAAGCCGAGCCGGCCCATCCGCACGCCGAAGATGGGGACGCCGGCGACCGCCGCGAAGGCTGCGGCACGCAGCACCGTGCCGTCCCCGCCGACGCAGACGAGGAGCGACGCCCCGCGCAGGCGGTCGGTGATGCCGGCATCGCCGTCCCGCCCATCGTGCATCGGCTCGACCCACGCGCGGCGCTGGCCCTGGCTTGCGACGGCGGCGAGCACTTGCGCGACGCCTTCTGCACCCGCGACGGCGGGGTGATATGCGACCGCGACCGGGCCGTCGACGGTGAAGGTCATGAGGCGCCACCGGGCTCTGGCTTATGTAGCCAGAGGAAGAACTCACGGTTCCCGGCCGGGCCGAGGAGCGGCGAACGGACGACCCCGCGGACGCGCAGGCCGAGTTCGACGGCAGCCAGCGCCACTTTCGCCACGCACGCGGCATGCACCACCGGGTCGCGCACCACGCCGCCCTTCTGGACCGCCTCCCGCCCCGCCTGGAATTGCGGCTTCACCAGCACGAGCATGTCCCCGCCCGGGCGGACGGAGCGCGCGAGTGCCGGCAAGACGGTCGCTGCCGAGATGAACGAGACGTCCATCACGCCGAGGTCGGCCGGCGGGTCGATCGGCGCCAGGTCACGCGCATTCGTGCGCTCGACCACCTCGACGCGCGCGTCGTCGCGTACCTTCGAGGCCAGTTCGCCGTAGGCGACGTCCACCGCGACCACGCGCGCGGCGCCCCGTTGCAGCAGGCAGTCGGTGAACCCGCCGGTGGAGGCGCCGACGTCGAGACAGCGGAGGCCGGCGACGTCGATACCCGTCCGAGCCAGCGCATGGTCCAGCTTCTCCCCGCCCCGCGAGACGAATCGGGCCGCCGTTTTGACCGCGATGGCGGCGTCGGGCGCGACCGGCTCGGCCGGGCGGACGGCGACGCGGCC
>SCTU01000153.1 GCA_004297315.1 Dehalococcoidia bacterium
CCCGAGGGCACCGCGAACACCACGAGGTCAGCGCCGGCAACGCCAGCGCCGCCAGCGTCGACGGCCAGCGGTTCGGGAAAGGCGACGCCCGGCAAGCGGCGCTCGTTCGTCCCGGCGCGCTTCAGCGCCGCCGCCTCGTCCGCGTCCCGCGCCACGAGCACGGTGGGCGCCCCGTTGCGGGCGAGGTGGACGGCGAGCGTTGTCCCCCACGCGGTCGTCCCCACGACGGCGACGCGACGGAACACCTCGGGCGAGAGCGGGTCACGGGTCATGGGCCGGTTATAGCGCGCCTCGCGGCCGGGCGCGCGAGCGGGAGGGCGCGTCAGGACGCGCCGGAGGCGCGCCGGGCGCCGCCCTGTCCGAGTTTCGGCTCGGTGCCCGCCAGCAAGCGTCTGATGTTGCCCCGGTGGCTGACCTCGACCGCGAGCATCGTGAAAACGGCGAACACGGCGTAAGGTCCCGCCAGACGATGCGTCGCCACAAGCAGGATGACCACCACGAAGCCGACGAACACGCCGACGACCGACATCAGCGAGGCATAGCGGAACAGGTAGAGCACGACGAGCGAGAACGCCACGACCGCCAACGCGGCCGGCGGGCTGACCGCGAGGAAGGCACCGAAGGCGGTGGACACCCCGCGCCCGCCTCGGAAGCCGGCAAAAACGGGATAGATGTGTCCCAGGACCGCCGCGACGCCCGCCAGCGCCGCCGACCACGGCTCATCGAATAGCAGCCGGCCGACCAGGACGGCAGCGGCGCCCTTCGCGATGTCCCCGGCGACCACGAGGAGCGCCCACTTCAGCCCGACCGTGCGCAGCGAGTTCGTGAAGCCGATCTTCCCGGAGCCATATTCGCGGACATCGCCCACGCCCGCCAGGCGGCCCACCAGCAGTCCGAACGGGATCCCTCCGATGAGGTACCCCGCAACCACGCCTACCGCCACCGCTGCGGCCACCATCATGCCGGCCCTTCACCCTCTTCCGCGCGACCCCGGAATATTATCCGGATCGCCGTCCCCTCAAAGTCGAACGCACGCCGAAGGGCGTTCTCCAGGAATCGCTCGTACGAGAAGTGCACAAGCGCCGGGTCGTTCACGAACAGGACGAAGGTCGGCGGAGAGACCTCGGGCTGGGTGGCGAAGTAGAGCTTCAGTTTCTTGTGGCGGATCGTCGGCGGGCCGTGCTCGGCCATCGCCCGATGCAGCACGCGGTTCAACTCGGAGGTTTGCACGCGCCGGCGGCGGACCTCAGCGACGTGGACCGCGAGTTCGAGGGCGTCGCGGATGCCCTCACCCGTCACGGCGGAAGTGAAGAGCACGGGTGCCCACGGGATGAACTTGTACTTCGCGTCCACCCGTTGCGCCGCCTCCGGCTTCGCCGCCCGGTCCTCGGCGAGGTCCCATTTATTCACGAGGATCACGATGCCCTTGTCGGCTTGCGCGGCGTAGCCGGCAATGTGTGTGTCCTGTGCGACCAGCAATTCCTGCTGGTCGATCACCACGAAGGCCACGTCGGCGCGGTCGACGGCGCGTTCCGCGCGCTGCACGGAGTGCCGCTCCACGCCCCGCTCGATGCGGCCCGCACGCCGGATGCCGGCCGTGTCCACCAGCAACATCGAGTGACCCTCGAACTCGAACGGCGTGTCGATAGCGTCGCGCGTGGTGCCTGGGACGTCCGAGACGATCGCGCGCTTTTCGCCGAGGATGGCGTTTGCGATCGAGGACTTGCCGACGTTCGGCCGTCCGACGATGGCGATCCGGACGCGCTCCGGCTCCGCCGGGGCCTCTTCAGGCGCCTCAGGCACGAGTTCGAGGACGGCGTCGAGCAGGTCGCCCGTGCCGCGGCCGTGGATCGCAGAGACCGACAGCGGTTCGCCCAGGCCGAGAGCGTAGAACTCGACCAGATTGCGCTCGGCCGCGCCGGTGTCCGCCTTGTTCACGCACAGCAGGACCGGCTGGCTCGCCCGTCGCAGCATGTCCGCGATCTCGTAGTCGGCACCGGTCGGGCCGGTCTGCCCGTCCACCACGAAGACGACGGCCTGCGATTCCGCCAGCGCGTGCTGGACGCCCTCGCGGATCTGGACACGGAAGGGGTCGGCCGCCTCGTCGCCGAGGCCACCCGTGTCGACGATCCGCAGCACACGGCCGCGCCACTCGACGGTGCCGTAGATCCGGTCGCGGGTTGTCCCGGGCAAGTCCTCGACCAGCGCGTTATTTCGACGCGTCAGCCGGTTGAACAGCGCGGACTTGCCGACGTTGGGGCGGCCGACGATCGCGACGACCGGGAGCGAGGTATCAGAGGGGGCGTCAGGAGAGGTCATGGGACGCTGATCGTAACCTCTACCGAGGCGGGGAGCACCGAACGCACCGTGACGCCGTCCGGCGCCTTCACGTTCACCGTGAGTATGATCCGCCCGGCAGACGCGCCCCCCGCATCCGCCGTGGCGCGTAATTCGCCCGACAGCATGGCGTTGAGCACGGGGAGCGGCCCATCCAGCACAACGTCGACAACGCCACTGCCCTGCACCCGTCCGACGCGTCCCGGCGCGACGTTCAGTACTTCGACGGCAAGCGTCGTCCGGCGCGATCCTGACGAGGGTGTGACGGTCACCGTCACAGTCGCGCGGTCGCGGTCGACGTAGGAGAGTCCGGCGGGCAGCGGGATCGGGACGGAGCGCACGACGTCCGAGCGCGCCCCCGCCACACTCACGGCCGGCAGCCGGATCCGGTCGATCTGCTGGAGCACCTCGATCGGGCCCTGCACCTGGATCGCCGAAGGCGACGATGCGACACGCGAGACCGCGTATCCGGGGTCGGGCTCGCCCGCCACATCGACGGCAAGTGGCACCGTGCGGACGATCGTCGTCTGGATCACTTCGACGTTGACGGGGACATTCGTCGGTTCGATGCGCACGCCTCGGATCTCCGCGCCTCCCGTCCCCACGGCCTTCAGCACCACGTTCTGGCGCACGTTTACGGTCAGGCCGGTCACGTTCACGTCCGCGACCGCCTGGTCGATCAACACCACGAGCGACTCGGGCCCGCTCACCCGCGCGCTCGGCGTCTGCGGTGTCACCGCGCCGATCTGGTACCCCAGCGGCGTTGAGCCAACTGCGCGCGCGGTCACCGAGACCTGCCGCGTGGCGAGGTCTTCCAGGTTCACCATGATCGTCCGCGGCTGCACGTCCACCACGCGCACGCCACGCACGCCTTCGACCTCCACCCGCACGGGGACTTCCTGCGAGCGCGCGCCGAAGCCGTTCAAGTCCACGACCGCCTTGAAATTGGCGGGAGTGAGTCGCTCCCAGCGGTCCGCCGGCGCTGATATCCGCACCTGTACCGCCGGCAACTGGTTCGCGACCGCCAGCGCCTCGGTCACGTTCACCGGCTCGACGGAGACCGGCGACGGATAGACGTCGATCAGCGTGGGGTTCTCCGTGTCCGTCACGAAGTACCAGAGCACGATTGCGAGGAGCAGCGAGAGCGCCGCGATCCCCGGCGTGTTGCGCATGAGGGCGCGGAGGCGCCGCCACGCCTCCCCCGCCACCTCCAGCGCCTCGGCCCGGTCCATCTCTCGGAAGGGGCCCACCCTCATGAGGCGGCCGCCCGATCGCCGTCGGCCACCAGGTCCGGGTCGAGGTCGAACAGCCGCTGCAACTGGCGTGAGAGGCGCGTCTCGTCCAGGCCGGTCACCATCCGGCCGTTGGAGGCGACAGCGATCTCACCGCGCTCCTCGGAGACCACGATGACTACGGCATCCGTGCGTTCGCTGAGCCCAACCGCCGCGCGATGGCGCATGCCAAATTCACCGGGCAGCGGCGCCTCCGAGAGCGGCAACGTGCAACCGGCGGCCACAATCAGGTCCCCGCGCACGACGACCGCGCCGTCGTGCAGCGGGGACTGCTCGGGGAAGATGCTGGAGAGCAATTCGACGGACAGCATGGCCCCCACAGGCACCCCGGTATCGATCACCTCCTGCAGTCCTGTCTCCCGCTCGAGCACGATCAGCGCGCCGAGGCTCTGCCGCGCAAAAGCCGTCGAGGCGCGCACGACGGTGTTGATCGCGCCCGCCCGTTCGGCGCGCCGCATCGCCGTCCTCAACCCGGTCCGGCCGAGGCGTTCGAGCGCCCGCCGGATTTCCGGCTGGAACACCACCACCATCCCGACCAGCAGGCCGGCGACCGAGTTACGGAGCGCCCAGTTCAGCACGGTCAGGTCGAATATCCGGCTCAGTACGAAGGCGCTGAGGAGCAGCACGCCGACGCCTCGGAGCACCGTCATGGCCGTCGTCCCGCGCACCAGCAGCAGCAGCCAGTAGATCGAGACGGTCACGATCAGGATGTCGACAGCCGCGGAGGCGTCGAACCGGGCGATGGCGTCGCGCAGTCCTGCGGGGACTTCCGGCATCGCTTACCCCTCGGGCGCGCGGGACGCGCACCCCTTCTCCCCCGCCACAGGCTGCGAGGCTACTGCAATGTACTTCGTCCAAAAGGCCCGAGCCCGCGACCGGACATGAGGGCGGCGGCCTAGAGGGCGGCCCCGAGCATCAGCGCCAGCACGGCCTGCTGCGCGTGCATCCGGTTCTCCGCCTGGTCGAACACCACTGAGCGGGGCGACTCGATCACCTCGTCCGTGATCTCTTCACCGCGGTGGGCGGGCAGGTCGTGCATCACGATGGCATCCGAGGGTGCCGACGCCATCAATGCGGCGTCCACCTGGAAGCCGCGGAAGTCCTCGCGCCGCTGCGCGATCTCATGCTCGAACCCCATCGAGGCCCACACGTCGGTATAGACTGCGGCCGCCCCGCGCACACCCTCGTGCGGGTCGAACACCTGCGTCACGCGCCCCTCGCCGGGCAGTGACTCGACGCGCTCGAGCACCTCGGACGGCAACTCGTACCCGTGCGGCGAGGCGACTACCAGGTGCGCGCCGGCCATGCGGCAGGCGTAGGCGAGCGACCGCGCCACGTTGTTCCCCTCGCCCACATACGAGACGCGCACGCCACGGAGGTTCCCGAAGCGCTCGCGCAGCGTCAGCAGGTCTGCCAACGCCTGGCAGGGGTGTTCCTCCTCCGAGAGCGCGTTCACCACCGGGACGCTCGCCCACTCGGCCAGGTCCACGACGGTCTGATGCGCGTAGGTCCGCGCGGCGATCGCCTGCACCATGCGCGAGAGCACGCGGGCCACGTCTTTCACCGGCTCCCGCTCCCCCATCTGCACCTCGTGGGAGTTGAGGTAGATCGCGTGCCCGCCGAGGCGGTGCATCGCCATCTCGAAGGAGGCGCGCGTGCGCAGCGACGGCTTCTCGAAGATCAGCGCGAGTGTCTGCCCGCGCAGCGAACGGGACCCCGGCCCGTCTCGCTTCATCCCCAACGCGAGGTTCAGGATGCGCTCGAGTTCTGCGGGGGAAAGGTCGAGGATCGACAGGAAGTCGCGGCCCAACATGGGGAGGCTCCGGAGACGCTCTCGCCCGAGCCACATCGGACGATCGCGGACACCGTTCGGCGCGGCGGCCACGAAGCAAGAGTATAGCCCGTCCATTATGTAGCGGAAACCGGAAGACGCGGCGCCCGCTACTATCCCGCCGATTCGCAGCGTGTGTCCCGCGAGGCCGTCCATGCGCCGCCCGAGCGCTCGTCTCCTCGTTGACTCTGCCCTCGCGCTCGCCGCGGTGGCCGGGCTGGCGGCACTCTCGCTTCGCGACACCCCATCACCTGGCGTCGAGGTCGAACGAGCCGACCCGCCGCCGGTGGTCGAAGGTCTCGTGGTGCACGTGGCCGGCGCCGTCGCCTCGCCCGGCCTCGTCACGCTGGAACGCGGCGCTCGAGTCGCAGATGCGGTCACGCTCGCTGGCGGCGCCCTACCCGAGGCCGACCTCGGCTCCGTTAACGTCGCGCGCCGCCTCGAGGACGGGGAGCGCATCGTCGTGCCGCGGCAGGGCGCGACGGCAGCGCGGCTGATCGACCTCAACCGCGCGACGCGGACGCAACTGATCGCGCTTGCCGGAATCGGGGAGAAGACGGCCGACCGCATCATCGAGGCGCGCCGCGAGGCGCCGTTTGCGAGCAGCGACGATCTCGTCACCCGCCGCCTGCTCTCCGCGAATGAATACGCCGCGATCCGCGACCTCGTGACGGCGTCACCATGAACCGCACGCACGCCGCAGGGCCGTTGTGGCCGCCAATCGCGATCCTCGCGACCGCGTACCTGCTCGGGACGGCGGCGAGCGTCCTGCTCGATGCCCCGTGGTGGCAGCCGCTGGCGATCGGGGGTGTCCTCGCCCTCGCGGCGCGCCTCGCGGGAGTCGCCCCCGCCTCGACGACACTGCTCGCCGCAGCGGTCGTGCTGGCGGGAGTGGGTGGCGCCCGCTGGCAGGCGCACGACCATGCCGCGCCACCACATGTGAGCGCCGTGCGAGGCGTCCACGTGCTCACCGGCACCGCGCGCGAGGACGCGACAGTCCGCGGCACCCTAGCGCGGGTCGACGTGGCCGTGGAAGCCGTCGACGGCGCGCCGAGTGCCGGCGGCGTGCGCGTCACGATGCTTGCCCGGGCACGGCCCGTGCGGGCGGGTGAACGCGTGCGCGTCACCGGGACGGTCGAGCCACCGCCCGACATCGACGGCTTCGACTACGCGGGATACCTGCGCTCTCGCGGCATCGTCGCGACCGTCGCGTATCCCCAGCGGATGGAGGTCGTCGGGGACGGCTGGCCCGGATGGCGCCTCGCGCTGCGTGGCGTGCGACGGCAGGCGGTAGCCAACATCGAGCACGCGCTTCCGGAGCCTGCGTCAGCGCTCGCCGCCGGAATCCTCGTCGGTGAGCGAGGCGAACTGCCTGCCCAGATCGCTGCGGACCTGCGCACGACCGGCACGACGCACCTCGTCGTGGTCTCCGGCCAGAACGTCGCCGTTGCTCTCGGCGTCTTGTTGCCGCTCCTCACACTGGCGCTGCCGAGGCGGCGCGCGGCGATGCTGCTCCTGCTGTTGCTGCCCGCCTACGTCGCAGTTGTTGGTGGCGATCCGCCGGTCGTGCGGGCGGCGCTGATGGCGGCCGGCCTCGTCGTGGCGGGGGCGCTGGGACGGCGCACGCCCGGCTGGCTCTGGCTGCTGCTGGCAGCGACGCTGATGGTGGGCCACGACCCGTCGAGCGCGACGGACGTCTCGTTCCTGCTCTCCGCGACGGCGACAGCGGGCGTCCTCGTCGTCGCACCTGCGCTGCGCAACGCTGCGCTGGCCGCGCTGCGGTGGCCTGACGAGGGCGTGCGCGCCGCGCTCGTCGAGACCGTAGCCACTTCGGCGGGCGCGGCCGCATGCGTGCTCCCCGTACAGGTGGCCGTCTTCGAGCGTTTCACGCCGTGGTCCATCCTCGCGAACGTGCTCGTCGCGCCGCTGTACGAGGCTGCGCTGCTGGTCTCGGCGCTCGCGGCAGGCCTCGGCTGGTGGAGCCCGGCGGCAACCGTGCTGCATCTCGCCGGACGCGCGGCGCCCGAGGCGTTCCTCCACGCCGTCGCGTTGCTCGCGCGGCTCCCCGGGGCGCAGGCAGGCGGTGCCTGGCCGCACTGGGCTGGCCTCGCGTGGTACGCCGGCCTCGCCGCGGTCGTGGCCGCGCTCACGCGCTTCGGACGGCGCGCGGCACCGGCGCTCGCTCCCGCCGCTGGCCGAGGCCTCGCGCGAACGGTGGCGCTGGCCGCGGTGGTCGTCGCTGTCTGGGGAGCGGCGCTCACCCGAAGTGAGCGCCTCGACGAGCTCGTGGTGCTCGATGTCGGCCAGGGCTCTGCGACGCTCATCCGCTCGCGGGGCACGAGCGTCCTCGTAGATGTCGGGCCGCCGGACGGTGCGACGGCCCGAGCGCTCGACGCGGTTGGGGCCGGGCGGCGGATCGACCTCGTGATCCTGACACATGCGGACGCCGACCACGCCGGGGGCCTCGCGCGGCTCCGCGAGCGGTATGAGGTCGGGCAGGTCGTGGGGAGCGAGGACGTGCTGCGCGCGTGGAATGCCGAAGGCTCTGCGGTCGATATAGGCGACCGAATACGCGCGGGCGATTGGACGCTGACGGTCCTCGGACCGCCGGTGGACACCTCGAAGGTCGCGTCAGAGAACGACCGCTCGCTGGTGCTGGTGGCGGAGTCCGGAACGCGCCGCGTGCTGCTCACCGCAGACGTCGAGGCCGCCGGCGAGGCGTGGCTCGTCGCGTCAGGTTGGCCGATCCATGCCGACGTTGAAGTTGTGCCGCACCACGGATCGAAGTCCTCGTCGTCGGTGCCGTTTGTGCGGGCGGTCTCGCCCGCGGTCGCGGTCGTTTCTGTCGGCGCGCGGAACCCGTACGGCCATCCCGCCGAGGAGGTCCTGTCGCGTTACTCAGGGTCGAGGCTCTACCGGACCGACCTCGCTGGCTCGGTCACACTCTCGACAGATGGCCGGCGGCTCTGGGTGCGCGGTTCGAGGACGGACTAGCGCGACGCGGGCGACTGCTCCCGCGCGAGTGCGCTCTGGAGGAACTGCCGCCCGAAGCGCCAGTTCTTGAGGGACGTCCAGCGAGCGGGGCCAACCTGCATCGGGAAGACGAGCGCGAGGTCGCCCGGCTCGATGGCGCTCTGGAAGGCGTCACGGACGGCCTCGGCGGTGTGCTGGGACTCCACGACCCAGCAGGCCTCCGGAAAGGCCCATGAGACGACGCTCACGGCCTGCACGGCACCGAGGAGCGTGGGGTATTCACCGGCGGGGCGACCGAGGCGGCAAAACACGCCGTACAGCATCCAGCACTCCCGTCGTCCGCCTGCCCGGGGAGACAGCGGAGAACGTCGGCAGCGTCGATGCGGCCAAATCTACGATCAGAGCCAGATCACGTCAAGTGATCTGATCATTGGATCGATCGAATGTTCGGGTCTACGAGGCGCGCCAGGCCGCCATCGCCGCCTTCTGGGCCTCAAACAGTCGCTCGATGCCCTCGCAGGCGAGGTCGACGAGGCCACCCATCTCGGCGCGGGAGAAGGTGCCGCCCTCGCCCGTGCCCTGCACCTCGACCAGCCGTCCGGTGGAGAGCATCACGACGTTGAAGTCGACCTCCGCGCTCGAGTCCTCGAGGTAGTCGAGGTCGAGGATGGGGACGCCGTCGTGCATACCGACGGAGAGCGCTGCGACCTGGGCCCGCAGCGGCGAGGCAACCATCCCGCCAGCCTTCTGCAAGCGCTCGACGGCAATCGCGAGGGCCACCCAGGCGCCGGTCACGGAGGCGGTGCGCGTGCCGCCGTCCGCCTGGATGACGTCGCAGTCGAGCATCACGGTCTGCTCGCCCAGCATCCCCATGTCGAGGCACGCACGCAGCGAGCGGCCGATCAAGCGCTGGATCTCCTGCGACCGTCCGCTCTGCCGTCCACGCGTCGCCTCGCGGTCGCCGCGCGTGTGCGTGGCGCGTGGGAGCATGCCGTACTCGGCAGTGATCCAGCCCTTACCGGATCCGCGCATCCAGCCGGGGACGCCGGGCTCTACGCTCGCTGTGCAAATCACGCGCGTGTCGCCAAACGAGATGAGGACGGACCCCTCGGCATGCTTGGTGAAGCCAGGCTCGATCGTCACCGCGCGCGCCTCGCGCGGGCTGCGGCCGTAGGAGCGGTGCGTCATGGGGCCTCGATCTCTGGCGTGGCGTCGGCGTCGGTGGGTGACGGCTAGACTAACGCGGCAGCACGGTTCGAGGCAGCGCGAAGCCATCATCGCCGCGCGCAGGCACCGAGGAGCGTCGATGGCCGGTTATCGCATGACCGCGGACGAGCGAGGCCAGACGCACCTCGAACCGATGGACCTCTCCGCGTGGCCGTTCGAGAACGGGCCGGGCGAGTTCAAGGGCGTCGGCGGCGCGGCGATGGGGGACGCGAGCCGCCTGATGCTGATGCGTTTCGAAACCGGCGCCCGCCCCGGCTTCCATCGCGCGGTGCCAGGGTTCCTCGTCGTGCTGTCGGGCGAGCTGGTCGTGTGGGACTCGACGGGCGCCGAGGTGGCGCTGCTGCCCGGCGACACGCTGCGCTGCGAGACGACTGGCCCTGGCGGGTGGCGCCTCGGCAACCGCGTGCCACAGGACACGCTGGTGGCGCTGGTGCAGATGCCGCCGAAGCGGAGTGCGCCCGCTCCCGAGGCATAACCCCGCGTCGTCTCGCCTCAGGCGTACTCGCCCAGGAACGTGCCTCCGAGGATGTGGACGTGGGCGTGGTCCTGCGACTGCATGCCGTCGTAGCCGGAGTTCGAGACGAATCGATAGCCGCCCGGGCACTGTTCCTGCGCCACCTTCACGGCGGCCGCGCCCACCGCGCCCATGTCGTTCCAGAGCTCCGCCTGCGTCATGTGCTTCTTCGGCAGGGCGAGCAGCATGATCGGCACCCAGCGCAGCCGGTTGCGAAAGACAATGACGTCGTCGGACTCGAACAGCACCTCGGCGGGCTCTCGTCCGGCCACAATTTCGCAGAAGACGCAGTATCGAGGCATGCGCGGGAGTCTATCGCCCGACTCTGGCGCGTGCGACCCGCGTCGAGGACGATACGGCCCTGCCCCGCGAGCCTCGCCGCCACTCCTGCCTCGGAGGTACCGCCGTGACCGAGATCCGTCCGTTCCGAGGCCTGCGTTACGACCCGCGTCGCGTCCGGGGTGACGACGTGATCGCGCCGCCCTACGACGTGGTGGGCGCCGAGGCCGTGGCGGCGCTCCACGCACGTTCCCCCTATAACGCGTCGCACATCGAGAACCCGTCCGGCGACGGTGACGCGAAGTACGGCAACGCCGCCGCGATGCTCGCGAAATGGCACGAGGATGGCGCCCTCACCCGCGATACGAGGACGGCCTATTACGTGTACGAGCAGCGCGCGCGGATTGAGGGCACGTGGGTGACGCGCCGCGCGTTCTTCGCACGCTGCCGCCTCCACCGGCCCGAGGAGGGCATCCTCCGCCCGCACGAGGCGACGATCGCAGGCCCGCGTGCCGACCGCCTGGCGCTGATCCGCGCGACGCGCACGAACATCTCTCCCGTGTTCGGCATGTTCCTCGACCCGCAGCAAGCCGCGCGCACGCTCCTGACGGAGATCGCGAAGCGCGAGCCCGCCTTCGAGGCCACGGACGCCCTCGGCGACCGTCACCGGCTGTGGGCCGTCACAGCGGCCGCTGAGGTGGGGACGCTGACCCAGGTGGTGGCGGCCTCGAACGTCACGATCGCGGACGGCCACCACCGCACCCACACGGCGCTGGACTACCGTGACGAGTGCGCAGCAAAGGCTGGCAAACGCTGGACGGGGAATGAGCCGGAGAACTTCGTGCTGATGGGGATGATCCCGCAGGACGACCCCGGCCTGGTCATTCTCCCGATCCATCGGCTCGTCCAGGCGAAGCCACTCCCTGCCTCAATGGCCGACCGGCTCTCCGCGCTCTACCGCGTGGAACGGCTGGCGAACGCGGACGAGGCGTGGGCACGCGTCCGTGCGAACGCGCTCGGGCCGACGACCTTCGCCGTGCTCGGCATGGAAGGGCCGCACTCGGTGCACCTGCTCACGGCGCGCTCACAAGAGGCGGTGGACAACGCGATGCCCGTCGGGATCTCGCAGCCATCGAAGCGCCTCGACGCGCTCATCCTGACGGAGACGGTGCTCACCCCGCTCTTCGGCATCGACCGCACCGTGATGACGCGCGGCGACCGTGTCGCCTTCACCGAGAGCGTCGAGGAGGCGCGCGAGGCGGTTGAGGGCGGCTCGTGCGATATCGCGTTCCTGATCAACGCGACGCGCGCGCAACAAATCACGGACGTCGCAGACGCCGGCGAGGTGATGCCGCAGAAGACGACGTACTTCTACCCGAAGCTGGCGACGGGCCTGGTCTACAACCCGCTCGAGGACTAGTTCGCGACGGCGCCCAGCGCTCGGCCGCCCTAGAGCCGGATCTGCCGCGCGGCCTCGATGCCGTCCAGTGCACGCACCTGCGCCAGTTCGTCCGGGGCAAGTGAGCGGTCGACGCCCAGCAGCATGAGGGCGTGGCCGGGCTTCGAAAGCGACGGCGACACGGACATCGAGGAGATGTTCACGCCGCGCTGGCCCATCAAGGTGCCGACCCGGCCGATCGAGCCCGGCTTGTCCATGTTCTCGATGGCGAGCAGGGTCTGGGAGTCGCCCCGGACGTCCACCCTGTAGTCGTTGATCGCGACGATCGCGCAGCCGCCCGCCGTGTGCGTCGCGCTCACGCGCGCCACGCCGGCGTCCGTGTGGACGGCGACAGTCACGAGGCTCGCGTACGGCTCCTCGGCGGCGCCCTTGTCCTCTTCGATCCGCAGCCCGCGCTGCTCCGCCACCGAGAGCGCATTGACCGCTGAGACCTTCTCGTCCGTAGCCTCGTCCAGCAGGCCGACGACGGCAGCCGCCTTCAGCGGCATCACGTCGTGGTTGCTGACCTCGCCGCGGTACTCGATGCGCACCTTCTCGAGGCGACCCTGCACCTGCGCCAGCTGCATGGCGACGCGTCCGGCTACCCGCGCGGCCTCGATGTAGGGGGCGATGACGGCCATCGACTCGGCGTTGACGGTCGGGACGTTGACGGGGAAGCGTGGCGCTTTGCCGCCGAGGATGTCGAGCACCTGCTCGGCTACGTCGACGGCGGCGCGGTCCTGTGCCTCATTCGTGGAGGCAGCGAGGTGCGGTGTCACGACGATCCGGTCGTGCGTCGTAAGGATGTTCCCGACGGCCGGTTCCTCTGAGAAGACGTCGATGCCGGCGCCAGCGATGTGGCCGGAGTCGACGGCGTCGAACAGCGCCTGCTCGTCGATGAGCGCACCACGGGCGGCGTTGATGATGCGGATGCCCTTGCGTGCCTTCGCAAGGCGCTCCTTCGAGATCATCCCGCGCGTCTCCGGCGTCAGTGTCGTGTGGAGCGTGACGAAATCGGACTCCGCGAAGACCTCATCCAGCGATTTCATCTCGATGCCCAGTGAGGAGGCGCGTTCCATCGAGACGAACGGGTCGAAGGCGATCACGCGCATCTGGAAGGCACGCGCCCGGCTGGCCACCTCGGCGCCGATCCGGCCCAGGCCGACCACGCCGAGCGTCTTCCCTGCTAGCTCGACGCCCTGGAGCTTCGAGCGCTCCCACTTGCCGGCCTTCAGCGAGGACTGCCCCTGCGGGATGTTGCGGGCGACTGCGAGCATGAGGCCGAAGGCGTGCTCGGCGGTCGAGATTGTGTTGGCAAGTGGGGCGTTCACGACGACGACGCCCCGGGCGGTGGCTGCGCCGACATCGACGTTGTCGACACCGACGCCGGCACGTGCGATGACCTCGAGGCGTTGGCCAGCCTCGATGACCCGTGCGGTGACCTGCGTCTGACTGCGCACGACGAGCGCCTGCACGTTGGCGACGGCTTCGACGAGCGCGTCCTCCGAGAGGCCGGTCTTCACGACCACCTCGTGCTGGCGCGAAAGGAGGTCGATGCCTTCCTTCGCGATGGAGTCCGCGATCAGGATCTTTGCCACGAGTAACCGCCCCTGCCTGCTACTTGCCGCTCGCGGGGGCGACGCCCCGCGGGCGTCTTCGGTGTGCCGTGCTAAGCCTTGAACCCCACCTTCGCGAGGGAGCCCTTCAACGCGTCCAGCCCCGCATCGATGTCGCTGTCGGTCACATAGCCGAGGTGGCCGAAGCGGATGATCTTCCCCTTCAGGCCGCCCTGGCCGCCGGCGAACACGGTGTCGTATTCCTTGATCGCCGTCTTGATGATCTCGTCGCCGTTGAGGCCCTCGGGGACGCGGATCGCGGTGACCGTGTCGGACTCGACACCCTCGGACGCGAGGAGCTTGAGGCCCATGGCCTTCGCACCGTTGCGTACTTTGCTGGCGAGGCGGTGGTGCCGCGCAAAGATCTGATCGAGGCCCTCGGCCAGCATCAGTTCGAGCGACTTGTCCAGCTGGAACCACACCGACACGGCGGGGGTCCACGGAGTCTGCCCCGACTTCAGGGAGTCGAGGTGTCGCTTCAGGTCGAAGTAGAAACGCGGCTGCGGGTTGGCCGCGGCCTTCGCCCAGGCCCGCTCGTTCATCGAGACAAACGCGAGGCCCGGGGCGGTCATCCACCCCTTCTGAGAGCCGGAGAGCACGACGTCCAGGTCCCACTCGTCCGTCTTCACCGGCACCGAGGAGAGCGACGAAATCGCGTCGACGATGAGGACGCCGCCGTCGCGGGCGTGCACGACCTTCGCGAGGTCGGGGAGGATCGGGTTCGTCACGCCGGTCGAGGTCTCGTTGTGGGTGATGAACACGGTCTTGATCGCCGGGTTCTTCTTGAGCGCGTCCTCGATCTTGTTGACGTCAGCGGCCAGTCCCGGGTCGAACTTCAACTCCGTGAGCTTGCCGCCATAGATCTTCACGAGGTTCATGAAGCGGTCGCCGAACTCACCGATTGAGACGACCAGCACCTCTTCGCCGGGCGCCATCAGATTGACGACGGCAGCCTCCATCGCGCCGGTGCCGGAGGCGGAGAGCGTCACCACGTCGTTTGTGGTCTGGTAGACCTTCTTGACGCCCTCGGTGGTGCGCGCGGCCATCGCGGCGAACTCCGGGCCGCGGTGGTTGATCATCGGCGCCGCGCCTGCCTGCGCGACCTCCACGGGTACGGGGGTGGGACCGGGGATGCGCAGGTTGACCACAGGTGGCTCCTTGAGGCGGGCGAGGTGCTTCAGAGATCGATGACGGGCGCCTCAGCAGCGCCCACTGGACGAGTCTTACGCGCGACCTCAATACGATCAACGACGGCGAGCGCGCATTCCCGGCGTGCGGGCCTTCATCATGCGCCCACGCCCCGCCGCCTACAATCCGTGGGGACTCCCGACAAGGCCAATGTCCCCGGCACAAGCGCTCAAACGCGAAGAAAGTCCCATGGTCGACTCCGCCAATCCGTACCGTGACCTCCCGTCCGTCGACCGTCTGCTGGCCGACCCGCGCGTCGCTGCGCTGGCGGTAGAGCGCGGTCACGAATCGGTCGCCGGGCTTGCACGCGAGGTGCTGGAAGGATTCCGCAGCGCGATCGCGGCGTCCGCGTCCCTCCCCGCCCCCAGCGTTGTGGACGCCGTCCTGGCCCGGGCGGAAACGCTACGGCCCTCGCTCCGTCGCGTTGTGAACGCGACCGGGGTGATCATCCACACCAATCTGGGTCGTGCGCCCCTGCCCCGGGACGCCATCGACGCTATCGAGCGAGTGTCCGCGGGGTACTCGAACCTGGAGTTCGACCTCGACGCCGGTGAGCGCGGGACGCGATTCTCCCACCTCGACCAGACATTATGTCGCATAACCGGTGCCGAGGCGGGCATCGCCGTCAACAACAACGCCTCCGCCCTGCTGTTGGCGCTGGCTGCGCTCTGCCGCGACCGCGAGGTGATCATCAGCCGCGGCCAGTTAGTCGAGATCGGCGGCGGGTTCCGCATCCCCGACGTCCTGCGCCAGTCCAGCGCCACGCTGGTCGAGGTGGGCACCACGAACCGGACCTACGTCCGTGACTATGCCGAGGCCATCACCGAGCGGACGGCGGCGATCCTGCGCGTCCACTCCTCGAACTTCCGCGTGGTCGGGTTCACGGAGCAGCCGGCGCTCTCGGGCCTCGCCGCGCTCGCGCGCGAGCGTGGGCTGCTGCTGCTCGACGACCTGGGCAGCGGCGCGCTGCTCGACACCCGCGCATTCGGGCTGGCACCGGAGCCGCTCGTACAGGACTCGGTCCGCGCCGGCGCTGACGTGGTGCTCTTCTCCGGCGACAAACTGCTCGGCGGGCCGCAGGCTGGGATCGCCGCAGGACGCGCCGAGGCGATCGAGGCGATGCGGCGTCATCCCCTGGCGCGTGCCGTCCGCATCGACAAAGCGAGCATCGCCGCGCTCGCTGCGACCCTCGACCACTACGCGAAGGGCGAGGCGGAGCACGAAGTCCCCGTGTGGCGGATGATCGCGCTGCCCACCGCCGCCATCGAGGCACGCGCGCGGCGTTGGGCGGGCGCTTGCGGCGACGCAGGGAGCGTTGAGGCGTGCGAGTCAACGGTGGGGGGAGGCTCGCTCCCGGGCGAGTCGTTGCCGTCTTCGGCATGCGTGGTCGCGCCGCCGGACGGCGCCGAGGCGTTCGCCGCGTCGCTGCGTGCCGCGAGCCCGCCGATCGTCGCGCGCATCCACGACGACCGTGTCTGGCTTGACCCGCGCACGGTCGACCTTTCCGAGGACGAGCACGTGGAGGCGACGCTGGCCCGTCTGCTGGAGGCGCCGGGCCGTGGACGATAGGACCATCGCGGTCCTCGAACTCCCTGCGGTGCTCGAACGCCTCGCGGGGCAGACCGCGTTCTCCGCGGGACGGGCGGCTGCGCTCGCGCTCCGGCCGCTGGCGGAGATCGAGGCCGTACGGGCACGCCAGCAGGAGACCGCCGAGGCGATCGTCCTCGACCGGCTCGGGGTCACGATCCCGCTCGGCGGGGCGCGTGAGGTGCGCGACCGCGCGGACGCCGCCGCCCGTGGCTCGGTGCTCACTCCGGCCGAACTGCTGGACGTGGGCTCGCTTTGCCGCGCGGCGATGACGGTGCGGCGCGTCCTGCTGCGCCAGGAGGAGGACGCACCACGCCTCGCGCACGTCGCGGCGGGGATCGGCGAACTCGGGCCGCTGCGCGCGCTGATCGAGGACGCGCTGGACGACCGCGGCACCGTGCGTGACTCCGCAAGCACCGAACTCGCCCAGATCCGTCGCGAGGCGGCCGCGGCGCACGACCGGCTCAAGTCCCGCATGGAAGCGATCGCCGGTGCGTCTGGGATCCGGAACGCGTTGCAGGACGCGATCGTCGTGATGCGCGACGGGCGTTACGTCCTGCCGGTGAAGGCCGACTTCCGTGGCGCGGTGCGCGGCGTCGTCCATGACACCTCGGCTTCGGGCGCGACGGTGTACGTGGAGCCGCTGGCGGTCGTCGAACTCGGCAACGAGTGGCGCGAACTGCAAGTCCAGGAGCGGCACGAGGTCGAGCGCATCCTGCGCGACCTCTCGACCGCCACCGGCGAACAGGCACGCGACCTACACGACGCCGTCGAGCGCCTCGCGCACCTCGACGTCGCCCAGGCGAAGGCGCGACTCGCCTTCGCGCTCGACGCCACGCACCTCTCGACGCAGGGGCCCAGCCAGCGCTGGCTCGTCGAGGCGCCGGCCGAGTACCGGCTGGTGGAGGCGAGGCATCCACTGCTGCACGGGCCTGTGGTGCCCACCTCGATCCGGGTGGGCGGCGACTTCGACGCGCTGCTGATTACGGGGCCGAACACCGGCGGCAAGACCGTGGCGCTGAAGACCGCGGGGCTGCTCTGCCTGATGGCACTCACCGGGCTCCCCGTACCCGCGGCGGCGGGTTCGCAGATCCCAGTCTACTCCGCGGTCTTCGCCGACATTGGTGACGAGCAGTCGATCGAACAGTCGCTGTCGACCTTCTCCGGCCACATCACGGCGATCATCGACATCATCGAGCGTGCGGGGCGCGGCTCGCTCGTGCTGCTCGACGAGATGGGGGCGGGGACCGACCCGACCGAGGGCGCGGTGCTCGGCATCGCGATCGTCGAGCGGCTGACGGCGCAGGGTGCCGCGCTGATCGCGACCACGCACCACTCCGAGTTGAAGGTGTACGCCCACCAGACGCCACGCGTGCGCAACGCCTCGGTCGAGTTCGACCTCGATACGCTCCGCCCCACGTACCGCCTCACGATTGGCCTCCCCGGCCAGTCGAACGCGCTCGCGATCGCCCGCAACCTCGGCATGCCGGCGGAGGTGATCGATCGCGCCCGCGCTGGACTCTCCAGCGAAACCCGCGAGATGGAATCGCTGCTGGGCGACCTGCGGGCACAACTGACGGCTGCCGAGGAGCGCGCCGAACACGCCGCCGCGGACGCTGCAGCCGCCGAGACGCTGCGCGTCGACCTCGAACGCCAGGTGCGAGAGACGCGCGACGATCTGGCGCGCGTGCGTGACGACGCCCGCCAGCGCGCGCGCCGTCAGTTGCGCGAGGTGGAGCGGCTCGTCGACCGCACGCGTCGCGAAGTCGAGTCGGCACGGCTGGAGCAGGCGAAGGCCGACCTCGAGCGGGTGCGCGGCGCGGTCGAACGCGTCGAGCCGGTGCCCCCGGCCGTAGCCGAGGCGATGCCCGAGCCGCGCCCCGCGGCAATGGCGCGCGCAGACCTCTTTGTCGAACCGGGCACCGTGGTCTGGCTGCGCGGCGTCTCCCAGCCGGGCGAGGCGCTCACCGACCCCGGCCTCGACGGCGAGTTCGAGGTCCAGTTGGGCGCGCTGCGGACCCGCGTGCGGATCGAGCAGGTCGAGCGCACAGAGGCCGCCGACGAGCGCCACCGGGTCGTCCTCGGCCGGATGGCGGTGAGCGCCGCGCCGCCTGCGCCGGTCGAGATCGACATGCGCGGGCGCACGGTGGACGAGGCGCTGCCGTTGGTTGAGCAGTTCCTGGACGACGCCGCACGCTCGGGGCGCGCCCGTGTGCGGATCATCCACGGCAAGGGGACGGGTACGCTCCGCCGCGTCCTGCGGGACTCCCTCGGCCGCCACCCACTGGTCACCAAGTTCGAGACGGCCCCGCAGCCCGAAGGCGGCGAAGGCGTCACCATTGCGTACCTCGAAGGCGCCTAGGCGTCGCAGCCCTCAGGGAGAACACCGCATGCAGCCGATTGATGACGTCGCCTCGCTTTTCGAGCACCAGCGCGCGGTTCGCGCCTTCGCGGACCGGCCGGTCGACGACGCCACCGTGGACGAAGTGCTTCGCGCCGCCACGCACGCGCCATCCTCGCAGAACGCGCAGCCGTGGCGCTTCATCGTGGTGCGCGACTCGGCCCAGAAGGCAGCGATGTCCGAGGCGTACGAGGAATGCTTCCTGAAGGTCTACGGCGACGGCGCGCCGGCCCGGGCGGACGGCCGCCAGCCGTGGACGGAGGTGCCAGTCCTTATCGTCTGTTGCATCTCGGTGCCGGGCGGGCGGAGCAACATCGCGACGGGCGCCTCGATCTACCCCGCTGTGCAGAACCTGATGCTGCGAGCGCGCTCGCTCGGTCTCGGAAGTGTGCTCACCACGCTCTTCCGCCTCCAGCGCGACCGCTTCCACGCCCTCCTCGGGATCCCGCCGGAGTGGGAGGCGGCGGCGATCGTGCCGCTCGGCTGGCCCGACCGGAAGTACGGCCCGAACAGGCGGCCGCCGCTGGAGACGATGGTCATGTACGACCGTTGGTCGGAGCCGGCCGCGAATCTGTAACCGTGCCGATGTTCACGTGTTGGTGAAGGTTGTCGAGCCTCGTTTACTGAACCTCAACGGCCGCTCGACTAACGCTGCTCCCATTCGGGTGCGAGTCTCCATATGTGAGCACGGCAGAATTCTGCGCCAACTGCGAGGAGCCGATCCTCGGACAGCCCGTCTACTTCGACGGCGCGGTCTTTTGCTGCGCTGGTTGCACGGCCGGCGGGCCCTGCATCTGCACTTACGAGCCGCGGCGCGCGATTGCGGCACCGGGAACCCACAGCGCACCGGTGGCCGTCGCTGCAGTGAGCGCCGACGCGCCAGGACACCAGACCCCTGCCGCGACGCTGAGGCCCGAGCCCGTCCGCGAGCCGCTCATGTTCCCCGCGCGCGACGGCGGCCTGCGCGCGATCGTGCTCCGGGTCGGCGGGTTCCGTGACCAGCGCGACCTTCTCGAGTTCGCGCTCGCACTCGAACAGGTGGGTGTCCTCGCGGAGGTCGCCCTGACGCGGGCCGAACCGGCGGACGCCTGGTTCTCGCTGCGCGCTACTTCCGCGACACAGGTGCTGGCTGTGCTGCAGGAAGTGCGCGGATGGCTCATCTCTGCGAACGCGAGCGAGGCCTACGTGGAAGGCCGGGTCGAGAGTGTCACCGGGGACGCCGGCCGCGGCGCGGCCGAACAGGAACCGGTACTGCCGCAGCGGCCTCGCTTCCGCGTCTTCAGCCCGCGCTCCGAGGCATCGGCGGTGGCCGGCGCACCCGCCATCCCATCCCCGGTGCCGGCAGCGTACGAGCAGCCTGCCGCGTACCGCCCGCAGGAGGCCTCCCAAGTCCCAGCGTCCGACCTCGCATCTCCGGCGCCCGTGATGCCTGCGGCTGAGCCCGAGGTTGCTCCTCCCGCCCAGCCATACGCCGCCCCGCCTGCGCCCATGACTCCGCCTGCTGCGGCCGCCGTCGTCGAGCCGGTGCCGGCGCCGCCGGCCGCCCGGCCGCGCCTAGTCACCGCTGAGCCGGCCGCGTTCCACCAGCCCGACATGATCGCGGCGGACGACCGTCCGGGCGGCGCGGTGCCGCTGGTGGAGCACCTCACGCTGGTCGTCTACCCGTTCCACTCCTTCGTCGCGCTGAACGAATTCCAGGGCGCGATCCGCTTGCTGCGCGGCGTGACCAATACCCGTGTCCGCCGGTTCTACCGGGGCACGCTCCATCTGGCAGTAGACTACGAGGACGTCATCCCGTTGGCGGAGCGGCTGCAGGACCTGCGCGGCTTCCGCTGGCAGATGGTGTCGGAGAGCCGCCAGGAGATCGAACTGCTCCTGGAGGAGACGGGCGCTCTGCTGGCGGCGGAGGGTGACGGGTAGGTCCCCGCATGGCGGGTGAACGCAACGTGGTCGCCAACGCCATTGCCGTAGCCCAGACCGGCTTCGTCCTCGTAAAGGTGCTTCTGCTCGTCGGGCTGTCCATTGCCGTCTTCACCACGGCGTACCTCGGCTATTTCATCCTGCCGTTCGTGTTCATGCTGCTCGCGCTCTCCATCGTGGGCCTGGGCAACCTCCTCAAGCAGTGGGCACGGTTCCGCGACCGCCGCGGCGACGACTGACGGACCGGGGCGGCATGGTCGTATCAATCCTCGAGGCGAACAGCGCGCAGACGGCGGGCCTCTATCTCCCCGTGAGCCGGCTGCGGCCGCGGCGGGAGTTGATCGACCGGGTGGGCGCTGACTTCTGTCGCGAGCACTCCGTCCTGCCGCTATGGGAACAGTCCGGGTCCGTGCTGGTGGCGACGACGCGCACCCGCGACCAGGACATGCTGCGAGAACTCCGTCAGCGCCTCGGACAGCCGGTGACGCTGCGCATCTCGGGCCGCGGCGAAATCGGGCTGGCGCTGGACAGTGCGACGGGCCGGCCCACCGAGGCCGGCTGGCGACGCGCGCTGGCGGATGTGCTCCAGGCGCTGCAGGTGATGCGGCCGGAGCAGGTTGCAACGTACGCGTTCGGCGCGGAAGACGAGCCCTACCTCGGGTCGAGCCTCGTCGAGGCGCATCTCATCTCCGAAGACGAGCGGTTGGAGGCGGTCGGACTCGCGTTCCACCTCCCCAGCATCAACCTGGACGAGCACCGGCCGATCGCCGGGCTGGACGCGCTCCTACCTGCCGAGATGCTGACGAAACTTCGCGTCTTGCCGCTCTGGTCGATCCGCGACGAAGTATTCGTCGCCTTCGATCAGCCGCCCACGGTCGACTTGCTCGACCGGCTCGACCAGGTGCTCGGCGTGGCGATCCAGCCGGTGCTCGTGAAGCCCGAACAACTGACGCGACGGCTGCAATCGCTCCCGGCGGACGGCCCGCTCGCTGCCGGCGATGTTGGCGAGGGGCTCATGCGCGCCGGAGTGGCCTCCCACACTCAGGTGGAGACCGCCGCGCGGGTCGCGATGCAGACTGGCGAGCCATTGGAGCGCGCGATCGCCCGCATCGCCGGTCTGACGGAGGAGGCGATCCGGAGCGCCCTGGCCCGCGCGGCGGGCGCACGTCCACTGGCCGAGTTCGAAGTGAAGGGCAGCGCTGTGCGTACTCTCTCGGAACGGCTGTGCCGCCGTCTTGGGGCCGCCGTCGTCGAGATCGATGACGAGCGGGCGACGGTCGCGCTGCGGAACCCGTGGGATCAGCGCACGCGCCGCGGGCTGGCCGCGCTGCTGGGGCGCCAGGTCCGCCTCGCCTACGTCACCGAGCCGGAGTTACGCGACATCCTGGCCGAGCACGGCGGCACGCGCCGGCCTGACGTCCTGCGTACAGGCGACCCGCTCCGGACCATCCGGCTCCTGACGGCGGCTGGTTTCATCACGACCGAGGGCGCCTCCCGTGTCGACGTCGACCTCGAACGGGCGGAGCCGTCCGACCTCGAGCGCCTCTGGACGTTGCTCGCGAACGGGAAGCGCTCGGAGGCGGTCGCGCTCGACGTCGCGCTGCCTCGGGTGCAGCACCTCCTGCTGCGGCCCGACCCGCGCGCCGCGCGGCTGCGGCCCACTGGCGAGGGCGCACTCCCGCTCTTGCCGTTGTTGCAGGAAGACAACGTGCTGACAGTCGCGATCGCGTCTCCTGACCAGATGGAGAACGCGCGGCGGCTGGCGAACCGTCACCAGTTCTCCGTCCGGCTCGCGGTGACGCGAGAAGAGGACATCGATGCGGCGCGCCTCGACCTCGCGACGCTCGACTTCAGCGCGCTGACGGAACCGTACATCGCCTTCGGCCGGATGCTGGAGCAGGAGTACGGCGTACGGCGCATCCGCGTGCTCGGACTCTTCCGCCGTATGCAGGAGACCGACGAGGCGCTCGACGTCGCGGCCCAGCGGCTGGAGATCCTTCCGCCGGAGGACACGCGCGACGCGTTCGCGCGATATCTGAACACCGACGCCGTCCACCTCGCGCGCCAGGAGCGACTCGACACGCGCGTCATCAATGGCGTCAGCGCGACCCGCCGCGTACTCGACGACCCGGTCGACCACGACCTCGCGCGGCTGTTGCCGCTGGAGGACTCGCAGGAGACCGGCGCGATCCCCCTGCGGCGCATCGACGGCCGGCTCGTGCTCGCGATGGCCGACCCGCTCGACGACCGAGCCGTGCTCCGCCTGCAGGGGGTGCTGCGCGAACCCTTCTACGTGCAGCCCGCCACGCGCAACGACATCCGCGAAGCGGCTCAGCGCGCGCACGGGAAGTCGACCGTGGGCGACCTCTTGCTGGAGGCGGACCTGATCACGCGCGAGGACCTCCAGCGCGCGCTCGAACTCGCCGCGCGGACCGGCGTCCGGCTCGGCACCGCGTTGCTGTCGCTCGGGCTGGTGTCCGAGGAGCAACTGGGGGAACAGATCGCGTTCCAGCAGGGCATGCCCTTCGTCGCGATCCGCGGCCTGGAACTCGACCCTGCGATCGCATCAGCGCTACCGGAACATCTTGCGCGCACGCGCGAGGTGATCGCGCTCGACCGCGACGCCGAAGGCCTGGTCACCGTCGCGGTGGCGGACCCGACAGACAGGACGGCGCTGGACGAGGTGAGGAATGCGCTCGACGGGAAGGTAACGTTTGTCGCCACCACTCGCACGGACGTGCGCGACGCCCTCGAACGGCTCTACCACGACCAGTATCTCGAACACTCCGCGACCGACCTGCGCAACCGCGCGCCGGCGGAGTCGGCCTATCGGGTGCTGAGCACGGGCCAGAAGCGGTTCTTCATCGGCTTCGCGGCCGCTCTGGTCGCGCTGCTCGTCACTCTGCCCATCCCGACGCTCACCGTGATGATGGCGCTGAGCACGGGGTTCTACCTCGCGTTCTCGAGCTACAAGTTCTACCTGATCTACCGTGCGCTCTCGCACACCCTCGAGGTGCCGGTGTCTGACGAGGAGGTCCAGGAACTCGAAGAGCGGATGCTGCCGGTCTATACGATCCTCGTGCCCCTCTACAAGGAGGCACAGATCCTCCCGGCGCTCGTCGCGGGCCTGTCGCGACTCGACTATCCGCTCGAGAAGCTGGACGTGAAGCTGCTGCTCGAAGAGGACGATGTGGACACGATCCGGGCGGCGCGGGCCGCGCGCCTGCCCTCGTTCTTCGACATCACGATCGTGCCGCACGGTGAGCCGAAGGGGAAGCCGAAGGCATGCAACTACGGACTATTGCACGCCCGTGGCCAGTACGTCGTGATCTTCGACGCGGAGGACATCCCGGAGCCGGACCAGTTGAAGAAGGTGCTCGTCGCGTTCCGGAAGTCCGCGGAGCACGTGGTCTGCGTGCAGGCGAAGTTGAACTACTTCAACCGCAACCAGAACGCACTGACGAAATGGTTCACCACCGAGTATTCGACGTGGTTCGACCTGTTCCTACCCGGTCTCGACGCCTCAGGCGCGCCGATCCCGCTGGGCGGTACCTCCAACCACTTCCGCACGGAAGCGCTGAAACTCGTCGGCGGCTGGGACCCGTTCAACGTCACGGAGGATGCCGACCTCGGGCTGCGGATCTTCAAACTCGGTGGCGCGACCGTCGTAGTCGACTCCACCACCTACGAGGAGGCGAACTCCGTTGTCGACAACTGGATTCGCCAGCGGTCGCGCTGGGTGAAGGGATACATCCAGACCTATCTCGTGCACATGCGGCATCCGGTGCGCCTCTACCGCCAACTGGGGCCCAACGGCTTCTTCTCGTTCCAGCTCGTGATCGGCGGCACGTTCTTTGGCTTCCTGCTGAACCCGCTGCTGTGGGGGCTGACGGGTGTCTGGTTCATCACCGAGTGGGGCGTGATCCAGCAGATTTTCCCCGCGCCGATCTACTACATGGGCGCGACTTCGCTGTACGTGGGGAACTTCGCGTTTGCGTACATGAACGTGGCGGGGTGCCTGCGGCGGCGGTACTACTCCCTGGTGAAGTGGGCGCTGCTGTCGCCCGTCTACTGGGTGCTGATGTCGATCGCCGCGTGGAAGGGGTTCCTGCAACTCTTCTACCGCCCGTTCTACTGGGAGAAGACAGTCCACGGGCTGACGAACGTCTCCGGGCTGGAAGCGGCCGGGATCCTGCAGGAGTCCTCGCACTAAGTGGCCAGCCTGCAACTGGGCGAACGCTCCGGCGGCCGGCAGGCCTCGCGCCGCCAGCGCCTGACGCGTGTCGCGGTCGGCCCGGTCGAGGCGAGCGCGCTGACGGTCTCGCTGATCGCGTGCGGACTCGCGGTCATCCTCGTCGGCATCCTCCACCTCGCGTCCCCAGAGGCGCTGGGACGGACGTCCCGCCTCGCTACGCTCTGGGGCGGCTACGACCACACGCTCATCGCCGTTGGCTACGACCGCCCGCCGCTCCTCACGGCGCTGGCGACACCGTTCGCGGCGTTTCCCGCGCTGCGTGCGCACGGCCTCGCCGCGGCGCTGGGGGCGTCGGTCGCCGCGGGGGCGGGGGTGCTCGCCGCAGCCGGTGTCGCCCGACGCGCGGGCCTGCACCAGACCGCGGCCGTGATCTTCATCGCGGCGTTCGCCTTGAACCCGCTCCTCCTGTTCGCCGCGGCGACCGGCCAGCCCGAGGCGCTCCTCGCGGCGCTACTGCTCGCCTCGCTGGGCCAGTTCGCCTCATGGCTCCAGCGTGAATCCACGGCCGCGCTGATTGGGTCGGGCGTGGCCCTGGGCCTCGCGTTCTGGGTGCGATATGACGTCGTCCTTCTCGCACCGTTCATGGCGTACCTGCTGCGCTGGGTTGGCAGGCGCCGCCAGCGGTCGGACGAGTCCGAATCGGCCGACGCGCAGGCATTCGCCTTCCTCACGCCGGTCATCTTCATGGTCGGGCTGTGGACGCTTCTCGACTGGTTCCCGGCGGGAGACCCGTGGCGCTACCTCGGCCTGGCGCGTGACCTGGCGGCGCTCGGTTCCGACAGCCAGCCGCTGCTCGACCGCATGGCAAGCCTGCGCGGCGACCCGCTCGGCGCGCTCGGCTGGGGGGCCGCGTGGTCCGTGGCGATCGGGCCGCTCTCGGCGTTCGCCGCAATCGCACTACTCGGCGCGGGCATCGCCCAGCATGACCGGCCCTCAGCGGCTCTCGGGCTTGCCTGCCTCGCGCTGCCGCTGCCCGCGATCGTCTCCGTGGTGGCGGGCGGACAGCCGCTCGCGGCGCACCTCGCGATTGCCATCGTGCCGGCCTTCGTCGCCGCGGCCTTCCGCGAGCAGCGCCTGACCGACGGCGTCGCGCCCGAGGCTGCCGCCACGCCGCACCGCCGGACGCAGACCGCAACGGCGCTGGTCCTGCTGCTCGGGTCGCTGCTCTCTGCCGCCGTCATCCCCCTCGTCCCGAGGGGCGAACAGCCCGGCCATGACGCCCTCGACGCCATCGCGCAGCGCTCCCCGCGGCCGGTGCCGGAGGATGTCGCGGCGGTCGCCGTCTGGATCGCGTCGAACGTGCAGCCGGGGGACGTGCTCGCGGACAGCAACCGACACGCGGAGGTCATCCTCGAAACAGGGAACCCGCGGCTGTTCCGCACGGACGCCGACCGCGGCGAGGAGGCCACGCTCTTCGACCCGTCCGGCCTCGCGGGCTACATCCTCGCGAGGCGGCCGCTCGACGGCGCCGGCAGGGGGCGGATCGAGCGCTCGACCCCGAACATCTACGCCGACGGGCGGCCATCGCTCACGCTGGCATTCGAGGCGGGCGACTACCGGGTCTATCGCGTGATTGGCCCGGCGATACCATGACGGGCATCTGGGGGAGGACAGCGTGACCGAATACACCCGTGAGATCTGGGTGCGCGTGTCCATGCTGTCGATCTGGCTGGCGCTCGCGGCCGGCGGGATCGCCCTCGTGTCACCCGACCGCGATCTCGCCTTCGCCGGGGCGCTCGGCGTCGCCATCGTCGCCGGCGTGGGGGTGCTCCGCCCCGTCCGCGCGAGCCACCTGATCATCGCGGGAGGGTTCGCCCTCGTGTTCGGCGTCGTGCAGGCGCTGCGGAAAGTGGCCCCGGGCGCCGACCCCAACGCTCCCTACGTGGCCGCCGCGGCGATCGGCGCGTTCGCCTTCGCGATCACCGCGATGGTGGCCGACACGTTGCGCGACGCCTTCATCCGCTACGACGCGGAACTCGAGTCGCGCCAGAAGATCATCGAAGAGGTCGAGTCGGTCGACACGGCCACCGGCGCGACCAAGCGCCAGCACGCCGACCGCCTGCTGAACGTCGAGGTCGAACGGGCGCGGCGCTACTCCCGCCAGTTCACGTTGGTGATGATCGGGCCGGACAAGTGGGACGAGTTCGTGACCGTGAACGGGCAGGCGCAGGCGGAGCGGACAGTGACGGCGTTGAGCCACGAGTACCTCGCGCGGCTGCGGAACGTCGACACGCTGATCCACATGGGCGGGGCCACATTCGCTGCCCTGCTTCCGGAGACGCCGGTCCCCGGGGCTCAGGTGGTTGCCGAGAAGCTCGTCGACGTGGGAGAGGTTGTCCTGGGCGGCGGCGGCGAGTTGCGTGCCGGCATCGCGGGCTTCCCCGACGATGAGGTTACGGGCGCGGGCCTGATCCGGGAGGCCGCCGAGGCGCTGCACTTCGCGGAGGCCGCCTCGATCCGCGTCGCCAGCCGCTCACTGCTCTCGTAGGCGGGACTCCCGCGTTCCAAACGGGTGGACATGGCCCGACAGGTGGCACATGTCGTTCAGCAGCGTGATCACCGGACTGTCGGATGGCCCTTCGACAATGGTCACCGCGGTGTTTCCCGTGCGCAGCCGCGGCAGTTGGCCTTCCGGCACCCCGATCAGGTGCGCCACCAACTGAGCGATCGTCCCGGCGTGGCTCACGCACACGGCGACTTCGTGGGCGTGGCGGTCGAGAAGTGCGTCGACGGCGGCAGCAGCCCGCGTGCGCAAGGACTCGTGTGTCTCCGCGCCGGGGATGACCTCGGCGAGTGGGCGGTTGCCGGTGACATCCCAGCGCGCAGCGACCTCCGTCCAGGTGAGCCCCTGGGCCTCGCCCCAGCCGCCCTCGCGCAGTCCCTGCACCGGAGTCACCTCCAGCGCGTGCTGCGCGGCGATCGTCTCGGCGGTCTCAAAGGCGCGCGACAGCGGGCTCGAGTAGATCGCCGCAAGCGGCATCGAGGCGAGGCGTGCCGCGACAAGCCGCGCCTGCTCCCGCCCGGCGTCGGTCAGGGGCAGGTCGAGGTGGCCCTGCATGATCCGCTGGATGTTGCCCTCGGACTCGCCGTGGCGCACGAAGACGAGCGTCACAGCCGCGTCCCTTCCGCCGGGACACCCTCGATCAGGCCGAGGAACTGGACGAGGACGCGCGCCGTCGCGCCCCAGATGACGTGTTCGCCAAACTGGTAGGCGGGGCTGGCGGTGACGACGCCCTCCTGTTCGACGGCCTTCCATACGTGGTTGGCCGGGTCGAGGAGGTGCGTCAGCGGCACGCGCAGAAGGTCGCTCACCTCGCGCTCCGCGTGGTGGAAGGCGTCGAACCCCTTGGCGACGGCGCCGACGTACGGGCGGACGCGGTAGTTGGAGGCGCGTGTGTCCGTGTCGTCGAGCGCGCCGAAGACCTCGACCATCGATGGGGGCACGCCGATCTCCTCGTGCGTTTCACGCAGCGCCGTGTCGAGCAGCGTGACGTCGCGCGGGTCGCGCCTGCCGCCGGGGAAGGAGATTTCGCCGCGGTGATGCTCCACCGTGGACGTCCGGACCTGGAGGAGGACGTGCTCCTCCCCGCCGACGGCGTGCAGCAACACCAGCACCGCTGCGTCCCGGCGCCCGTCGAGGGCCATCGGTTGCGCGGTGTACGCGCGGATGATCTCACGGACTCGATCGCGCATGACGCCCCCTGCGACGCTGCCGCCGCCGTGCGAGTGGTGGGCCCGCCAGGATTCGAACCTGGGACCGATCGGTTATGAGCCGACTGCTCTAGGCCGCTGAGCTACAGGCCCGCGCTCGCCGTGATCGTAACGCCTGCCCCCCGCGCGGGCAGCCGGCTCAGAGCGTGGAGGGACCGAGCCCGGCGCCCGGCGGCGAGCCCGCTGCGGGCGGCATCACCGAGGCAAGCAACTGCCGCCACGCGCCCAGCGCGCCAGGCTTCTCGTAGGCCGCGAACGCGCCCGCCGCGCGCGCCCGGGCAGCGTCCTCCGGCCCCAGCGAAGCCGAGAGCATCGCGACGCGGACGTCCGGCCGCGCGCCGACGAGCGAGGTAATCACTCCGTAGGACTCGGAGCCTCCGAGACGGCGGTCCATCAATACGGTGGCCCCATGGGGCACCTCGAGCAGTTTGGGCGCCAGGTCGCGTGTGTCCGTAACCACGCTGACGTGAGCCTGGGGCCACTCCTGCTGGATCAGCGTCCGCATGACGAGGGCCAGGGTGGCCTCGTCGTCCACGATCACGACGTTCCACGCGCCACTCACGGCGAGACTCCTACCGGCAGCCAGAGCGTCACCCGTCCGCCCTCGACGGTGAAGGAGGCGCCCTGGCGCTCCAGCAGGATCTGCGCGGCAGCGAGGCGCTCCACCGGGCCACCCGCATACGTCTGGAGCGAGGAGACAAGCGCCTCCAACGGCTGGCCCTCGAACGGCGGGATGTCGACGCCGGCGGGCACCGAGAGCACCACGAAGCCGTCCTCCACACCCACCCGCACCTCGACGGGGTCGCCTCCCGCGATGTCGTCGAGCAAAGCCCGCACGGTCATCGGGTCGACGGCGACGATACGGCCCGCGCAGCCGGGCACCTCAGAGATCACCGTGTGGCCGCCGAGGATGAGGCCCAGCGGCGCCCGGTCGTGCTCGAACACGTGACGTCGCGCGCGCGAAAGCGTCGTGAGCGCCTGAAGCATGCGCTCGATGTCGCGCGCGCCGGAATGCAGCCCGTCGAGCGCGACGGCCCGCGTCGCGCCATCGAGAGCGCCCTCAGGCTCACGCAGGAGCTCGGCCGCCAAGGTGAGGCCAAGCAACGGGGAGCGGAGGTCGTGGGAGACCGAGAACAGAAGCGCATCGACCAACGGCCAGGCACCAGCAGCGGCCAGCGGCTGCGGCCGGTCAACAGTTTGCACGGTTGCGGCTCCCGTCACGCCATCCCCTGCGACGCGTCAGGCCGATACCAGCAACGTGGCGGGCATGCCCGCGCCATCTTGCGACGCTGGCCCGAGGCCCGCAAGCCCGGCGATCCCCGTGTTCAGGCCACCGGACCGAGCGCCCGTCCGCCCAAGATGTGGAGGTGCAGGTGGCCGACCGTCTGCCCGGCGTCGTCCCCGCAGTTCAACACGAGGCGGTAGCCGCGCTCTGCCAGCCCCTGTGCCGCTGCGATCCGGGTGGCCGCGTGCACCATGCGCCCGATCCAGTCCGTGTCCGCCTCGCTGATCGTCGCCGGCGACGTAGGCGGCTGCCCGCGCGGCACGAGGATGATGTGCACGGGTGCGGCCGGCTCGATGTCCCGAAACGCGACGAAATCCGCGTCCTCGTACACGCGCTCGCTGGGGATCTCCCCGCGCAGGATGCGAGCGAAGACGTTGCTCGGGTCGTAGCGGGCGTCGATCGGCACGGCAGCCCTCCTCCGGCCGCCATCCTAGCGCCTGGCCACCTCGGGTTCGCGCGTCCGCGGGTCCCGACGTTTACACGCCCTTGAACACCGGGTCGCGGCGCTCGAGGAGCGCCTGGCGCGCCTCTTTGGCGTCCTCGGACTGGTTGAGGATGAAGGCGGCGTTCGAGGTGAGCACCGCGGTCGTCTCGAGGTTGCTGTCCAGGGCGTGGCGCATGTTGCGCTTGTTGATCCATTGCGTGATCGGCGGGCTCTT
>SCTU01000154.1 GCA_004297315.1 Dehalococcoidia bacterium
GCTCCGTGACCTCACGTTCCCCCAGGGCGTCCTCGTTGCCGTCGTGGTCGGGCCGGACGGGGCGCGTGTCCCCGCCGGGGACACCGTCCTCACCCCCGGTGACGAGATCATCGCCGTCATCCCGCAGGACGTGGAGCAGCGCGTCCGCGCGATGGTGACCGTCGAGGACGGCATGTAGCCGCCCCGGATCCGGACGCCTCTCGCCCGCTCCGCTAGACTGCGGGCCATGCGACTCTCCTACCTCGGCCCGCGCGGCACCTATACCGAGGCGGCGGCGCTGCTCCATGACGCCGCCGCCGAACTCACGCCCTACCCCACCGTCGCCGGCGCCGTGGCGGCCGTGCGCGAGGGCGCCGCGGACGCTGCCGTCTGCGCCCTGGAGAACTCCATCGAGGGCTCCGTCTCGATCGAGACCACCGACCTCCTGCTCGACCCGGCCACGGGGATGCGCGTGCGCGGTGAGGTCGTCCTCCCGATCCAGCACATGCTCGTCGGCGCGCCGGGACTCGACCCGGCGCAGGCCACCGCCGTCTACTCACACCCGAACGCGCTCGGGCAGTGCCGCCAGACGCTCGCCCGCCTCGCGCCGAACGCGAAGCCCGTGGCGGCGCTCTCGACGACCGCGGCGATCGAGGCGGCCCTCGCGCAGCCCGGCACGCTCGCAATCGGCGGCGAGCGCGCTGCCTCGATCTACAACGCACACATCTATGCGCGTGACATCGGGGACGAGCCCGGAAACGCGACACGTTTCGTCGTGCTCGCGCTCGAGGACCACCCGCCGACCGGCGACGATAAGACCTCGCTCGCCTTCACCACGGCGCACGACCGTCCGGGTTCGCTCGTCGAGGTGCTCCAGCGCTTCGCATCGCGCGGCATCAACCTCACGCGGATCGAGTCACGTCCCACGCGGCGCCAACTCGGCACCTACATCTTCTGGCTCGACCTGCAGGGCCATCGCACCGACCCCGGCCTGGCCGAGGCCCTGCGTGAGGTCGAGGCGATCGCGCACTGGCTCGTCGTCCTCGGCTCCTATCCGCGCTGGGCGATGGATTAACCGGGCCGGACGATGCCCGAGATCCCCGACCTCGAGGCCGTCCGGCACTACCTCATGCCGCGTCTCGCCGGCCTGACCGTGGTCGAGGTGGAGACCCCGCTGCCGTGGCTCGTGCGTTCCGGCGCCGAGGAGTTCGCGACGCTCGCCGGGCACGGCTTCGGCGAGATCAACCGGCTCGGAAAGTTCCTCATCTGGTCCGTTGACGACGGGCGCCTGCTCGTCGTCAACCCCATGCTCACCGGGCGCTTCCACTGGGTCGAGAAGGGCACGCGCAAGCCCGCGATGCTCGGCGTCGTCCTGCGCTTCGACGACGGGCACGAGGTGCGCTACTCCGACATGCGACGGATGGGCCGCTGGTATCTCGTCCCGGCGGACGGCCTCGGCCAGGTGCCCCAAATGGCGACCCTTGGCCCGGATGCGATGGTGATCACGGAGGACGAGTTCCTCGCGCGGCTCAAGCCGCGACGCGGCCAGATCAAGTCCACGCTTACCAACCAGGAGTTCATGGCCGGCATCGGCAACGCCTACTCCGACGAGATCCTCTGGGCCGCCCAACTCCACCCGCATCGCCGCCGCGCGACGATGGACGAGGCCGACCTGCGCCGCCTGTACGCCTCGATGCGCGCCGTGCTCGACGAGTCGATCACGATCGTGGACGCGACCGTGCAGGGCGAAGGGTTGGGCAAGAAGGAGGAGTGGCGGCAGCACCTGAAGGTGCACCGTCGCGTCGGAGAGCCCTGCCCGCGCTGCGGCGGCGAGATCCGCGGCCAGGTGCGCAGCGGCTCCGAGACGAATTACTGCCTGACCTGTCAGCCGCTCTTCGGCTAGTCTCGTCAGGCCCGCACGAGGCGGGCGCCAGAGGGGGCGGCATGAAGGTCATCGGCAAAGAGGTCGGCGAAGCCATCGCGCCGATGTTCACGGAGATCGAGCCGCGCCTGCGCGTCGAGGCTGGCCGCATCCTCCGCGTCGAACCGTTCGAGGGCGGTGCGCTCTCCGACATCGACTGGGACGAGCCCGGCGCGGTCGTGGTCTCGCTGCACTCCGGCGTCCCGACCCACGCCCTCGCGCACGTCCTCGGCGTCGCGCTGCAGCACCTGCGCCAGACGCTCGACCACTACCCGGACGTCGTACCCGGCGCCGCCCAGGTCGAGGGCGAGCAGATGTTGCGCCACGCTCTGCGCGAACTGGTGCTCGCACCGGAGGCGGAGGAGCGGCTCGCCCCGCTCGGCCTCGACATGCGTTGGGAGGTCGAGCAGCGCCATCAGGGGATGAAGGATCTGCTGCGCCAGGCCTCGAAGGAGTGGGACGAGCCGCTTACGCCGAACCACGCTTTCGGCGCGCTGCTCTACGCCCGCTTCGCCCTCGACCATCCTGAGGACCTCTGGACGGCGCTCCGCAAGGAGTTCAACCGCAAGCTCCCCGCGCTTGCCGCGACCGGAGAGGGCATGGCACAACTCGTCCGCGAGCAAGGCTGGGCCACCCCAGGCGCCTGCATCGAGTCGCTGATCGCCGTCCGTGACGAACTGGGCATGCGCGATATCGCGCTGGTCGAGGACCGCCGCACCGGAGCGGTGCTGTAGCGGCCAGCCGCCGCTACGCTCCGAGGTCGATCGTGACCTTCGCCATCTCGGCGTCGATCCGGGCGCGGGCGGCCTCTGAGGCCTCGATCAACGGGAGGCGGGGAGGGCCGGCGGGGAGGCCTGCCTTCGCGACCGCGTACTTCACCGGGATCGGGTTGCTCTCCACAAACAGCGCGCCGACGAGCGGCATCAGCCGGTGGTGGATCGCCGCGGCCTCGGCCGTGCGGCCTGCGCATGCGGCCTCGATCTGCGCGCGGATCTGGCGGCCGACGATGTGGCTCGCCACGCTCACGACGCCGTAGCCGCCGAGCCCCATCACCATCAGCGTGTCCGTGTCGTTGCCTGACCAAACGCGGAAGCCCTCGGGCGCACGCCGGATGATCTCGCCGATCTGCCCGAACATCTCGCTCGACTCCTTGATGCCGACGATGTTTGGCACCTCGGCGAGCCGCAGCGTCGTATCGGCCGTCATGTTGAGCGCCGAGCGGCCGGGGATGTTGTAGAGCACGCACGGCAGCCCCTCGGCGGCGTCTGCCAGCGCCGTGAAGTGGCGCACGAGGCCGGCCTGGGGCGGCTTGCTGTACGCGGGCACCGTGAACAGCACCCCGTCAAGGCCAGCCTTCACCGCCTCGCGCGTAAGGCGGAGCGACGTGCGGTGGTTGTTGCTCGTGGCGCCGGCGATCACCGCGACCTCCGGGCCGGCGGCCGCCTTCGTCGCGCGCCAGACCGCGACCGTCTCCTCCTCGGAGAGCGCCGCCGCCTCGCCCGTCGAGCCCGTCGAGACGATGCCCTCGGTCCCGGAGGCGATGAGCGCCTTCGCCAGCCGCTTCACGCCCTCGATGTCGACCTCCCC
>SCTU01000155.1 GCA_004297315.1 Dehalococcoidia bacterium
CGACGCCCGCCGCGATCAGTGCGAGCGTGGAGAAGCGCCGCAGGGTAGCGGCGATCTCGGCGCGGTCGCCTCGATGCTTCCAGACAAGCAAGAGGACGGCGGGGAGGCCGCCCACCCACAGCGCGACGGCGGCGAGGTGGAGCCCGTCCGCTATCACCGCGGGCGCAGCCAGTCCTCGCACCGCCATGCCGTGGCTGGTCGCCGCAAGCGTGGCCAGTGCGACGGCCATCGGGACGAGCGCGAGGCGTGGGCGGCGCATCAGGATGAGGGCGATCGCGAGGCCAACGTCGACGACGCGCGTGACGTACGCCGTGCCCCAGCGGCCCGACAGCACGTCCATCGGTGCCGCGCCGGTCGCCGACGTCTGCGCCGCCAGTTGCAGCGCGGCCCCGGCGAGCGCGAGGCCGGCTGCGGCCAGTGCGAGGCGGTTCAACGGCGCCTCCCAGGCCACGGCGTCGCGACGCGGAGGGCGTACGGCGGTGGCGATCACGCCCAGCGTGCCCGCGAGGATGAGCAGCCCACCGTCGAGCAGGAAGCGCGCGGGCGGTTCGAGCCGCGAGGGGAACGTCGGCGCGCCCTTCGAGACGAGGGCGTCCGAACTGCGCTCGCTGACGTGGAACGCGAAGCGGCCGCTGAGCGGGTGGCCGTCGACGGTCGAGACGTTCTTCCAGTCCACGATGTAGGTGCCGCGCTCCAGCGGAGCGAGGGACACCGTCGCGCGCCGCCCGCCTTCCTGCACCGCGAGGTCGTCGCGGTCGACGCGCCGTCCTTCGGTCGTCGTGACCTCGATCGATGAGAGGCGGGCGTCGACGGGCTCGGTGAAGGTGAGCGTGACTCGCGCTGGCGGCAGCGGGACGACGGCGCCGTCCGCCGGGTCCGAGGCGGCGAGCGCTGCGTGCGCGGCGACGCGGTCGTGCGGTGTGGCGAGCAGCACCCCGAGGGCGAGGACAGCGAGCACGAGGGCGCGCGGGACGGTCTGGAGCCGGCGGAAGAGCATCGTGTGCCTGCTTTGCACGGGGTGCGAGGAGGGAGGACGCGTCCTCCCTCCTCGAGTTCCCTACGACTTGCGGCGTGCCGCCACCAACGCGCCACCGCCCGCGACGAGGCCGAGCACGCCGAGGACGCCCCCGGCGATCGCGATCGTGCGCGCGGTGCTCGCAGCATCCTCGGCGTCCTGCGCGGCGTCGAGGGCCTGCTTCGCCGACCCCGCGACTTCCCGCACCTGCGGCGCGGGCACCGGGAAGGCGAGTTCGGTCGTCGGCTCGATGTCGCCGTAGCGGCCGGGGCCGGAGATGAAGGTCTCGTTCATCTCGGCCTTCTCGATGTTGCCGAAGAACCGCATCTCGTACTGCCCGGGGGCGGTCGGGATGATGTCGGCGGTGTAGTGGCCCGGGTCGCGGAAGATCGTGCGCAGCGCGAACGTCTTCTTCGTGCCACTCGCCTTGTGCAGGACCTCGACCTTCACGGTCTTTTCGAGGCCCTCGACCGGCTTGTCATCCTTGGTGACTCGGAAGTCGACGCCGTTCTTCTGGCCCTCCAGGGCCGGCTCACCGATCCATCCGACGACGACCTTGTAGCCCGCCACCTCGCGCGTCTCGTGCGCGAGCGCGGCCGAGGGTGCGGCCACCAGCAGTGCGACCGCGACCAGCGCAGCCGCCCGAAGACGTAGGGACATCCGTCACTCCTTGACTCATCCGAGGTTGGACGAAGGGGACGGTCAGCCGCGCGGGGGAGGCGTGGCCGGAAGCGGGAGCGCGTCCCGGAGCGCCGGGACGCTGATCAGCCTCGCGAGGACCGCGAGGCCTGGCGTCGAGCGGAGCGCGACGGCGACGGGCAGCGCGATCGCCCCGCCCGCCACACCGAGGTCATTCGCTAGCGCCGGCTCGGACCGCGGATGGTCGTCGGCCTGGTGCTCGGAGATCGGCGCCGGGATGCCCAGCGGGCGCTCCCAGACGTGGAGGTGGCTGTGGTCGCGGCCGTCCAGCGTGATGTGCGCGTGCGAGGGCGACCAGGCCGCGACGCCGGGCGCGCTGATGCTGAGGGCGATCTGGAAGGCGAGCGCCGCCAGCGCGAGGTAGGCGAGCGTGGCGGAGGGGTGGCCGAAGGTCAGTCCGCGCATGCAAGAAGGATACGTGCGCGCCGTCGCAGGAGGCAGTGCCCCCTCGCTCAGCGGAGCGAAGGCGACTCCGGGACGCCCTCGCTGGCAGCGCCCGCCCGAGTCGGCGATACTGAGGCTCCTCGCGGGGGTAGCTCAGTGGTAGAGCGCCTGCCTTCCAAGCAGGATGTCGCGGGTTCGAATCCCGTTCCCCGCTCCAAACCTCTCAGCATCACTCGCTGAGACGCGCGCTCCAGATTCCAGATTTCCCTCTCCCCTCCTCACGCGGCCACCGAAGGCCGTCGCGATGAGGCCGCTCGGCCTGCTCGCGACATCCTGCCTCGTCATCGGGGCTCGGTTCACGCTCAGGCCACGTCCGCTTCACGGAGAGGTCACGGCCGGGTCACGGAACTTTGACCCGCCGGGCCGGAGCGGAGACGGTCATGGCACGAACGAGCAAGACGGAGCAGCGCTGGAGGCGCGGCGTGAACGAACTCACCCTAAGGCAGCTCATCGGCTACTGGGAGTTCCACAACCAGACGGAGGGCAAGTCGCCCGCCACGGTGCGCTGGTACAACGAGTCGCTCGGCGCGTTCGAGCGCTTCCTCGAACGCGAGGGGCGCT
>SCTU01000156.1 GCA_004297315.1 Dehalococcoidia bacterium
GGATGTAGATCGTGTGCCCGCCGACCTTCGCCTTCTGCGTGTAGCCGGAGCGGCGGTTGGGCAGCGTCTCGCGCTGGCCTCGCTGCAAGCCCTGGATCGCGACGATCCGCTCGGCCGCCGCGATCGCCGCCGCCGGGGTCGGCGCGGCCGGCGCGACGTCGTCCTCCTCGAACTCGTCGATGTCGGCGAACGCCGCGTTGGCGAGCGGCTGCGAGAGCTTCGAGCCGTCGCGGTAGAGCGCGAGCGCCTTCACGCCCGTGCGCGCGGCCTCGAGGTAGACCTCCTTGACCTCCTCGACGGTGGCCTCGGCGGTCATGTTGATCGTCTTCGAGATCGCGCCCGACATGAACGGCTGCGCCGCCGCCAGCGTGCGCACGTGCGCCATCGCGGCGATGAAGCGGGTGCCGTACTTGCCGCACTTGTTCGCGCAGTCGAACACCGCGTAGTCGCTGGCCTCGAGGAACGGCGCGCCCTCGATCGTCATGCGGCCGAGGATGTGGTCGTTCGCCGCCTCGATCTCCTCGCGGGAGTAGCCGAGCGCTTCGAGGATGTTGAAGCCGGGCGTGTTCAGTTGCGCGTCCGTGAAGCCGATGGCGCGGCAGACGTCGTCGCCTAGCGTCCAGCGGTTGAAGACGAACTGGATGTGGAACGCCGTCTTCAGCGCGTGCTCCAGCGTGTCGAGCGCGGCCTGCGGGAAGCCCGCCTGGCGCAGCCGCTCCGTGTTCACGTGCGGCGCGCCCTCGAGCGTCTGCGTGCCGACGCAGTACTCGACGATCGCGGCGATCTGCGCGTCCGTGTAGCCGAGCCGCTTGAGGGCGGTGGGGACGGACTCGTTGATGATCCGGAAGTAGCCGCCGCCGGCGAGCTTCTTGAACTTGACGAGCGCGAAGTCCGGCTCGACGCCCGTGGTGTCGCAGTCCATCAGCAGGCCGATCGTGCCCGTGGGCGCGATCAGCGTCGTCTGCGCGTTGCGGTAGCCGTGCTGCTCGCCGAGCACGAGCGCGCGGTCCCACGACCGCTTGGCCGCGGCGAGCAGGTCGCTCGGGCACACCGTCTGGTCGATCCCCGTCGGCAGCACCGAGAGGTCCTCGTACTGGTCGGCCGGGGCGTTGTAGGCGGCGCGGCGGTGGTTGCGGATCACCCGCAGCATCGCCTCGCGGTTCTCCGCGAAGCGCGGGAACGCGCCCAGTTCGCGCGCCATCTCCGCCGACGTCGCGTACGCGCCGCCGGTGAGGATGGCGGAGAGCGCGCCCGTCCACGCCAGCGCCGCCGGCGAGTCGTACGGGATGCCCTCGAGCATCAGCAGCGCGCCGAGGTTCGCGTAGCCGAGGCCGAGCGTGCGGTAGTCGTAGGACAGACGCGCGATCGGGTTGCTCGGGAACTGTGCCATCAGCACAGAGATCTCGAGCACGACCGTCCAGAGCCGGATCGCGTGCTCGTACCCCTCGAGGTCGAACACGCCGGTCTCGAGGTCGGTGAAGGCGAGCAGGTTCAGCGAGGCCAGGTTGCACGCCGTGTCGTCGAGGAACATGTACTCCGAGCAGGGATTCGAGCCGTTGATGCGGCCGCCCGCCGGGCTCGTGTGCCACTCGTTGATCGTGGTGTCGTACTGCAGGCCCGGGTCGGCGCTCTGCCATGCGGCGAGCGCGATCTTGTCCCACAGCGCGCGCGCCGGGATCGTGCGGTGCACCTTCCCGTCGGTCCGCCGCACGAGTTCCCACGGCGCGTCGGCCTGCACCGCGTCGAGGAACTGCTGCGTGACACGCACGGAGTTGTTCGAGTTCTGCCCGGAGACCGTCTGGTACGCCTCACCCTGCCAGTCCGTGTCGAACTGCGCAAAGTCGACCTCGCCGTGGCCTTCCTCGGCGAGCTGCAGCACGCGCTGGATGTAGCCCTCGGTCACTCCGTCCTTGCGCGCCTTCTTCACCGCGCGGCGCAGCGAGGCGTTCCGCGCCGGGTCGAGGCCGCCCGCCGTCGCGTCGAGCGCGGCGTCGAGGATCAGGCGGAGGTGCTTGCGCGTCACGAAGGCGCCGGTGACGAGCGCGGCGACCTTCTGCTCCTCGCGCACCTTCCACTCCACGAACTGCTCGATGTCCGGGTGGTCGGCGTTGAGGATCACCATCTTCGCCGCGCGCCGTGTCGTCCCGCCCGACTTGATCGCGCCCGCCGCGCGGTCGCCGATCTTGAGGAACGACATCAGTCCGGAGGACTTCCCGCCGCCGGAGAGCGGCTCGTCCTCGCCGCGCAGGCTGGAGAAGTTCGAGCCCGTGCCGGAGCCGTACTTGAAGATGCGCGCCTCGCGCGTCCAGAGGTCCATGATGCCGCCCGGGTTCACCAGGTCGTCGCTCACGGACTGGATGAAGCAGGCGTGCGGCTGAGGGCGCTCGTAGGCGTTCTGGGAGACGCGCAGCTCGCCCGTGGCCGGGTCGACGTAGGCGTGGCCCTGGGCCGGGCCGGTGATGCCGTAGGCCCAGTGCAGCCCCGTGTTGAACCACTGCGGCGAGTTCGGCGCGGCCATCTGCTTCGCCATCATGAAGGCGAGCTCGTCGTGGAAGGCGCGCGCGTCCTCCTCGCTGTCGAAGTAGCCATGCTTCCAGCCCCAGTAGGTCCACGTCCCAGCGAGCCGTCCGAAGGTCTGGCGCGCGTCCGTCTCGCCGCCGGGGGCGGAGTCCGGCGCGGGCACGCGGTGCTGCAGCCACTCCGGCACGCCGTCCTCGGCCACGCGAACGGTCGAGGCGGGCACGCCGGCCTTGCGGAAGTACTTCTGCGCCATGATGTCGGTCGCCACCTGCGAGAACTTCGCCGGCATCTGAATGTCGCGCGCCTCGAAGACGACGGAGCCGTCCGGGTTCACGATCCGCGAGGTGCGCTGCGCGAATTCGATGCCCTCGTAGGGGTCATGGCGGGCGGTGGTGAAGCGGCGCGAGATGTGCATCGAAGGAGCCTCCCGAAAGGTCGGCCCATCCGGCTCGTCGGCCCAAGAAGTTGGGGGAGGGGAGCGGAGGGGACACAAGATGTTGTGACTATCTGTTCAGGTGTGTGAGCACCTGTTCAGAGGAGCGACCGGGATCATTGATCCGCCAGGTAGGCCTGTCAACGCGTTAAGACGCGTTAACAGTTGGGCGCGTACCAGATTGGCGCAAGGGGGTTCAGGCAGGGAGGTGCCGATGTCTCAGATTCGTCACTGTTAAATCTACCGAAGCGCGTCTGATCGACCGGAGAATCGTCTCAGGACGGCAGCCAGGACGGCGGATCGCCACGCTCGCTAGGCAGCCACGGGGCGGATCGGTAGGAGGTGCCGTGGGGTTGGCAGGACCGCGTGCCGGTTGAAGTAGTGCTCGCGACGCTCAATCGCGGTCGGGAAGCGCGCCGGGCAGACGTGGCAGTCGGGGTAGTCTTCGTACATACACAGAAAACGCTCTCGAGGAATGTTGTGTTCGTCGGCCCTCGATTCAGTAACGATTGAGGCGGCGCGATCTCCGGTCTTGTCGCCCGCCGCTTAGACGGAGCACCGGCCTGATGCGGCTGCTCGCGGACGCGCAAGATCGGTCGAAACCTGGTTTAGCCCCCGATGATCGCCTCGATGGCGTCCGGATCGCTGGGAATCCCCTCGCTGAGGTTCTCGCGGCCGCGCTCGGTGACCAGGATGTCGTCCTCGATGCGGATCCCGATGCCCTTCAGGCGGGCCGGGACGCCCTTGGTGTCCGGGGCGAAGTAGAGGCCCGGCTCCACGGTCAGCACCATCCCCGGCTCGAGCCGCGTCGACTTCCCCGCCGTCCGGTACGCCCCGGCGTCGTGGACGTCGAGGCCGAGCCAGTGGCTCGTGCCGTGCATGAAGAACGGCCGGTAGGCCTCCTTCTCGATCAGCCCGTTGACGTCGCCTCGCAACACCTTCAGGTCGACCAGTCCCTCGACGAGGACGCGCAGCGTCGCGTTGTGCACGTCGTGGAACCCGGTGCCGGGACGGGTGCGACGGATGCCCGCGGCCTGTGCCGCCAGCACGACGTCGTAGACAGCGCGCTGCGCCGACGTGAACTTTCCGTTCGCCGGCACCGTGCGGGTCACGTCGGCCGAATAGAGTTCCCACTCGGCCCCCGTGTCCATCAGGAGCAGCTCGCCGTCCTCGATGCGCGCCCGGTTCGCGGTGTAGTGCAGCGTGCAGGAGTGCTCGCCCGCCGCCACGATCGCCGGGAAGCCGTCGCGCACCGCGCCCTCGTTGCGGTAGGTCGCTTCGAGGACCGCCTGCACCTCGTACTCATGCATGCCGGGGCGCACCGCGCACATCGCGGCGAGCAGGCCCGCGCCCGTAACGTCGATCGCCTTGCGCATCGCCTTCACCTCGGCGGGCGACTTCAGCAGCCGCAGCCCGTCCACCAGCGGCTCGGGGTCACGCCATGCTTCGACGGGTACCGCGCCGCGCTGCGCACCCTCGCGCCGCGCCGCGACCTGGTCGATGAGCAGCCGCTCGACGCGCTGGGCCAGGGGGTCGCGCTGGCCCATTGAGTAGTGGAGTTCCTTCGCGCCGCGAAGCAGGTCGGGCAGCCGCTTGTCGAGTTCCTCGATCGGGAAGGCCTGGTCCGCGCCGTAGGTGTCGCGAGCGCCCTCGACGCCTGCCCGGGGGCCGACCCACACAGCCTGCGCGAGGTCATGCGGCCGGACGATGAGCGTGAATGGCTCCTTGGCGCTCGGGCGCAGCACGGCGACGGCCTCGGGCTCCTCGAATCCGGTGAGGTAGAAGAACGTCGAGTCCTGGCGGAAGGGGTGGTCGACGTCCCCGTTGCGGCGACTGTCCGAGCCGGCGACGAAGACGGCGGCGCTGCCCGGGCCGAGCGCCTGCATCAGGCGCCGCCGGCGCGCCGCGAACTCCCGAGACCCTACGAACGTGCCCGCCATGCCGCGCTCCATCCCGAGAAGATCGGTCGGGAAACATAAGATTCGCAGTTTGCCCGCGCGCCCGATGATACCGGCTCGGTCTGGCGAGGAGCCTGCCTGTGCTGGAAGTCGTGCTGCTCGGAGTGCTGGGCTTCTCCGTGGGCGCATTCGGCACGCTGGTGGGGGCAGGCGGCGGCTTCATCCTCGTCCCCATCCTGCTGTTTCTCTATCCGGACCGCCCGCCCGACGTGATCACCGCGATGTCGCTGCTGGTCGTGCTGGCGAACGCGACTTCCGGCACGCTCGCGTACGCGCGCCAGGGCCGCATCGACGTGCGGAGCGGCCTCGCGTTCGCGGCTGCCACGCTTCCCGGCGCGGTCGCCGGCGCGATCGTGGTGAAGCAGATCGACCGCAGCACGTTCAACCTCATCTTCGCGGTCGTCCTCGCCGCGATCGGGTTGTACCTGATCTTGCCGAGGCCAGTCGCCGCGATCCGCGAACCGCTGCGCGGTCGGGGGGTTGTGCGGCGACAATTGACGGCCCGCGATGGCGTCATGTTCATCTACGCCTACAGGCGGTGGCAGGGGCTCGCGATCAGCGGGGGTGTGGGCTTTATCTCCAGCCTGCTCGGGATCGGCGGCGGGATCGTGCACGTGCCCGTGATGGCGATGGTGCTGCGCTTCCCGGTGCACGTCGCGACGGCGACGAGCCAGATGGTGCTGGGCCTGATGGCGCTCCAGGCGGTGGTCACGCATTTCGTGTCCGGGACGCTGACGTGGAATCAGACGCTCGCCCAGGCGGCGATGATGGCCGTGGGTGCGGTCTGTGGGGCGCAGGTCGGCGCGCTCGCAGCGAGCCGGCTCCGAGGCGAACTCATCTTGCGTGCCCTCGGCGGCGCGCTCCTGCTAGTCGCGGCGCGCCTCGCGCTGCTCGCCCTCGCATAGCGTGACTAATCGCGTGCCTTGAGCACCTCGGACGTGTACGTCGTGCCGACGAGGCCGCGCGCGCAAAGGGCGTCGTATTCCTGCCGCGTGTAGCCGAGGAGGTCGAGGTAGATCTCCTCGTTGTTCTCGCCGAGTTTGACCGGTGGCGTCCGGATCCAGTTCGGCGTGTTCGCCCATTTCGTGAAGATGCCGGGGTAGCGGTGGGTGCCGACGCCCTCCATCGTCAGTTCCTCGAAGAAGCCGCGGGCCTCGAGCTGTGGCGAGTGGAACGCGGCGAGGTCGTCGTGGACGGGCCCGGCGGCGACGCGCACGTCCTGCAGCGCGTGGAACAGTTCTTCGTTATTGAACCCCCGGGTCACCTCGCCGAGGGCTGCGTCGAGTTCCTTCCGGTGCTCGACGCGTGCGCCGCCGGTGCAGAAGCGCTCGTCTCGGGCGAGTGCATGCGCGCCGAGGACACCGCACAGAGCGCCGAACTCCTCGTCGGTCGCCACGTCGATGGCGATCCACCGGTCGTCGCCGGAGGTCGGGTAGATGCCGTGCGGTGCGTGCGAGGGGTGGCTGTTCCCCTGCGGGCCGGTCGGCCGCCGATTCATCGTGTAGTCCATGATGTACTCACCGATGACCGGCAGGAACGCCTCGGCGAGCGGCATCTCGATCTGCTGCCCCTGCCCCGTGCGGGCACGATGGCGCAACGCGGCGGTCACGGCCCACGCTCCCATGACGCCGGCGACCGCGTCCGCCGTGAAAGCGTCGCCCATCTCGTCGGGCGTGCCGTCGTCGTACGTGCGGATCAGGTGGTGCCCGATCATCCCCTCGACGTGCGTGCCGAAGCCGCGGTAGTTCTTGTACGGCCCGGCAAGCCCGTACGCGGGCATCCGCAGCATGATCAGGTTCGGGTTGACCTCGCGCAGGACCTCGTAGGTGATGTTGGCCCGTTCG